>CAJJMF010000183.1 GCA_905192805.1 uncultured Sutterella sp.
CAAATTGCCACAAGCGGTCAATCGTGACACGGGTACTCGCCGCGGTGGCGGCGAGAAGCGGGTGAATGTCCCCGCCTTCGATAGCAATCGCAGACGCCTCGCCCGTTTTGGCTTCCAAGCGTTGCACGGCACTCGCGCTATCAAACCAGTACGCATCCGAGGGATTCAACACATAGAACCACACATCACGCTCGGACAGTAACAGCGCCTTGAGCACGGGTAAGAGCATGGGCGGAATGGTAAACGGTAAAAAGACGTGCAACGTGTTGGTGAGCGTAATCCGTCGACCTTCGTCGAGTTCAATCTCGACGTTGCCCCCGTCGGGATCACGAGGCGCCCGAGCGAGCTTTTCTAAATTGCTCCCAAAGGCTTCCATAAAGCGCAAACCTCGCCACTGAGGATTCTCTGCTAAGGCTTGCCACAAGTGAACCTGCCACCGGTAGTCGGGGGAGGTTTCCAGACGGCTGAGTTCCCGTTGCCAGAGCGCTTCATCGCCTAAGAGAGAGCGCGACACATCCAACCATCGGAACACCCAGTCGGCTCGGTGTGTCGCATAAACCATAAACACGCCGGCAATACGTCGGGCAAACGCGAAGATTTCGAGCGCGTTTTTCCCGTCCAAGTAATGTTTGAGGCGTTGGTGCTCGGGGTGTTCACGAAAACTCCCGGGACCGGTTTCACTCAAGAGTCGCCAGATCATCCAGTCGATTTCGTTGCCCACCACATTGATGGTGGTGGCGACCGAGGAGAATCCCATCCAACTCGAGGCTCTGAGAAATTCCCATCCCGCACAAATCCCTTCCGTTTGGGCCATTTCACGCGCCAAATCTTCCCCAATGGCTTGGCTGGGCACCAAAATAGGCGTTTTCTCAAAGAGTTGGCGCACTGAGGTATGCGGGTCACGCTGGGTTTTGAGGTTATGTAACAAAATTAACCGCAAAACTTCATACGCATTACTGTAAACGGTATAGATCATGAGTTCCTCAACGGAGTCTAGGCGCTCTTACACAGGTCACACTGAGTACAGTTCATTACACTCAGTACATGGTATAGACGATAGTTTAGCGAAAGTCATAACCACTTAAAGATCATTTTGAGATCCCAACCAAAATCTCTACTCCTCATGGCGTCTCACACAACACACATTCGCTTCCCTCATGACACCACCGGTGACGTAGAAAAAAATACGTACAAAATCGTATCAACCTTACTCGATGGGCGTATTGTCGATCCAAAGATTCCCTGTCTATAATAGACTTACATTATCAGCGCCTAGTACTCAATAGAGAACCTTGACCCTTCTTTGTGTGAGTACGAAGCGCTTTTCGATTAACTTAAAAGGCAAAAAGAAAAACAAAATGAAGACGACTGTTTTTGTATTCCATCCGCATCTTGACGAATCCTCGAAAGTCAACAAACTCTACGTCCAAAAGTTAAAGGACGCTGGTTACGAAGTGCGTGATCTCTATAAGCTCTACCCTGACTTTAAGATTGATGTGGCCCAAGAACAAGCGGCCTTGACAGCTGCTGATCGTATCGTGTTGCTCTTCCCGATGTATTGGTACAGCTCGCCCGCGCTCTTAAAGCAGTGGGAAGATGATGTGCTCGCCTACGGTTGGGCTTACGGTGGCACGACGCGTGCCTTGGAAGGCAAGGAACTCCTCTTGGTGGTCTCTGCGGGGGCCCCGGCGGAAGTCTACACGCACGAACATGCCTACACGGTCACGGATCTGTTGCGTCCGTTCCAGGCAAGCGCTGCCTACACGGGGATGAAGTATTTGAAGCCCTACATCACGACGGGTTCCTTGGGAATCTCGTCGGCTGTGTTGGCTGAAAAAGCCCAACGCTTGATCGACTACGTCAAGAGCACCGACATTGGTGAATTGGGAACGCACGAATAAGCGTGATTGCCTAAGAGCCTACGACAAAGGGGCACGCCATGGGTGGTGCCCCGTTTTTTTCACTCTCCAAGACACGGCGTGAAAAAAGAGGGAATCCCGTGAGAGACTCCCTCTAAACCAACCTAACTACAAAGGATACTGACAAGCTGTCAGCTTAGGGTTATTTCATCACCCCGCAAGCCATACGGGCACCGCCACCGCCCAAAGCCTTCGGATGATCATGGAAGTTGTCGCCACCCATATGAACCATCAAGGCATGGCCCTTCAATTCATTCAAGTCCTTCAACTTCGGAGCCAACACAGGAACCGTAGCGTTACCGTCCTGGTCAACAAAGAGGCTCGGCAAGTCGCCCTTGTGACCGCCATCATCCCACGGGAAGGAGTGCTTACCCGTATTGGCCGGATCCCAGTGACCACCAGCCTTCATACCCAAGCCCTTTTCGGTCGGGCCACAGTCACCGTTGGCATGCACATGGAAGCCATGTAAGCCCGGTTGCAAGCCCTTCAAGTTGGGATAGAACGCCAAACCGTACGGCGTTTTCACAACCACCACGTCACCGGCAGCCGTATTGCCCTTTTCACCCAGCATTTCGATCGAAACAACCAACTTTTCTGCTTGAGCCATCGGGTCAAACATCTTGGTCGCATCAGTGTCGGCAGCAGTGACCGAACCAACCGTCATCGCAGCCATGGTGGCAAAAACGAGTGTGCGTAAAGTGTACATAGGTGTCTCCTAGTGAATGGTCATGAGTGGTCAGTAACGCTACCGAAGTGGCGTGCTTCACTCATAACGTGTGAAGCCAGAAATAAAGTGTTGTGCCTTGAGCACTCCCCTTTATCGATGCTTTCATAATAATTAACTTACTACCTTATGTCATTGATGCGTAGGGCGTAGAACGGAGGTTTAGTATTGCTAGATATTCCGTATTATCACCCCATATTCACTGCGAGAGTAGCGTTTGTAAATGAGTACCTTAACACTCATTTATTGTTATTAATGTTTTATTAGTGTAAACCCTAAGGTTTTTAACCCTCAACCTTAACCTTCTGAAACAAAAAGAGGAAGCCCGAAAGACCTCCTCTTTGGATGGCGGAAGTGTCCGCTTAGCGGCGCGGTAACGTCGGAGCCACCTCAGTCGTACCCACCAATGACAATGCGATGAGCACAGCTAATTGAGACCCCAACCAAATCTTCTCGTTCACAAAATATTCTTTGAGACTGTGTTCCGAGACCGTTTCCCCACCCGTACCGATACAAACCGAGGGGATACCGAGCGACATCGGCATGTTCGCGTCCGTGGAGCTCGGACCAAAACGACGGATCGGTAACGACAGGGCGGCCATGGCTGCCATGGCCGACTGCACCGCAGGGCAATCAGCAGGACGCATCCCCGCCGGACGGTTACCAATCTGGGTTTTCACGAGTTTTAACTGATGATCCGCGTCAGCCTTGGGCCAATGAGCATTTTCTAAACGCAAGGCTTCCTCAAACGCGCCCAAAATCTTCGCTTCCAGGGCTTCCAATGTGGGCAGATCCACACTGCGCATATCGACGTCCACTTCGCAACGCGCAGCGATCGTATTCACCGTCGTGCCCCCCTTAATCGTACCGATCGTATAGGTGGTCTTGGGGTCCTCCGGCAGTTCCAAGTCGGCAATCAGCGCCCCCGCGCGACACATTGCATGAATGGCAGAGGGCACACGACCGTAGTCTAAATACGAGTGCCCACCCTGCCCTTCAAAGGCTAAACGCCAGCGGTGCGAACCGGTCGCGCCCGACTGAATCGTATACACATCCGCCATATCGAGGGCCATAAAACCATCGATGGCACGCGATCCATCAAAGAGCGCCTTGGAGCCACGAATGTCCCCGTTACCCTCTTCCCCCACGGTGCCTACAAACAAAATGTCCCCTTGGGTTTCAATTTGCGCGGCTTCGAGCGCGCGCAACGTCTGTAGTAATGAGCGTAACCCCGACGCGTTGTCGCCAATCCCCGGACCATACAAGCGATTGCCTTCACGGCGAACCGTTAACGGCGTGCCCGCAGGGAAAACCGTATCCAAGTGCGCCGCGATGGCGAGCACAGGACCGTCTGGGTTGGTGCCTTTACGGCGCCCAATCACGTTCCCCACTTTGTCGACCTCGATATCGGTCAGTCCGTATTCGCGTAAGAGACGAGCAAACTCTTCCCCACGAACCTGTTCCGCAAACGTCGGTGATTCAATTTCTGCCAAATGCACCTGCTCTTCAATGGCATGTTCCGCTTCGGTTTCACATACCGCTAAGGCAGCCTGTACCTCAGCACTTTTCAGTAAGTGCGAAATTTGTTCCTGATAGCGTAGTTCCAACGCAGGAATTGTTTGCATAGTCTCATTCTCCCAAAGCAAAAACGTCATTTGCTCAAAATGCGATTCAGGTGTACTCAAGCGCTTCGATGCGCCATCACACAGCGTTCATATAGTTTAACAAGGTTTGAATCAAACGCCCTAAGGAATTTCCATTAGTTGCGTTTTCCACCACTGTGGATAACTAATGCACAAAATCACGGGAAAACTCTGTGGATAACTCGGCTCTCCTTTGGGGCATATAGGGTTGCTCGGTTGCCTAAAAAATAGGCAGTCCCATAAAATAACCACAATTCATAAAACAATATCTCTTGCGTCAAGCAAGAGATATTGTCAAAAATTTCTT
>CAJJMF010000184.1 GCA_905192805.1 uncultured Sutterella sp.
AAAAACTTTTCGCTCTTACCTAAATGGTCCACAGCGATCACGTCAGTGATACCGCGCTGGTTGAGTGCGAGCACATTATTACAACCAATAAAGCCGGCAGCCCCGGTGACTAAAATACTCATTCCTAAACTCCAAATTATTCTGCAAAAAGCTCTTCGTAACTGACGGATGCCGTACCCAGTTTTCCTACCACGATGCCCGCAGCACGATTGGCGGTACATACGGCGGTCACAATATCCGTCCCCATAGCGACCATGGTCGCCAAGATGGCGATCACGGTATCCCCCGCTCCCGACACATCGTAGACTTCTCTCGCCTGTGTGGGGACGGTTAGTGAGCCTTGTTCACTATAAAGCGTCATCCCTTCTTCGCTACGAGTGAGCAGTAGATAGGTTAATCCTAACCGTTGGCGTAAGGCCTGAGCCTTGTTTTCCAGATCGACCTCGTCCTTCCACGTACCTACGACTTGTTGAAGTTCAGCACGATTGGGGGTTAAGATCGTGGCGCCTTGGTAGCGATCGTAATCACTGCCTTTGGGATCGACCAAAATGGGAATCCGGTTGGCTCGAGCGCTGGCAATCATATGACGGATATGAGAGAGTCCTCCTTTACCATAGTCCGAGAGAACGAGCACTTGATGATGCGTCAAAATTTGCTCAAAGGCGGTGAGGTGCTTGCTGAGATACTCCTGATGAGGAGTGTCTTCAAAATCACACCGGAGCATCTGCTGCTGACGGGCCACAATACGGAGTTTGACCGTGGTCGAGATGTCTGGGTCAAACTCAAAGACCGGTTGAATCCCCGCTTGACGAGCACGGGATTCCAGTAAATGACCAGCATCATCGTCTCCGACGACACACAGTAAGGAGGGACTGGCGCCAACGCTGGCAACATTGAGCGCGACGTTGGCCGCACCGCCCAAGCGTTCCTCTTGGTGCATGACGCGAACCACGGGCACGGGAGCTTCGGGCGAAATGCGATTGGCATCGCCAAACCAATAGCGATCCAACATGGCGTCGCCGACAACTAATACCTTTGCCTCTTTAAAACTCTGAGCTTCCATGGTGGGTGGGTCCCAACAAAAAATAAACGAGCCAAACGTTTTGGCTTAAAAACAGCAAGGTCTTGTAAAAAGATCGTGCGCTAAGTTGGCTCCATTATATAGGGGAAATCGCGTATTTTAGAATCCAATAGACAGCGAATTGGCACGGAATAATTGTGATGGAGCTTTGCCAAAGAGGGCCTAGGCTATCAGTCGAGTGGGGTTTTCGCTAAAATAGTCGCAATTTCACACGTCCCTAGTTGGGATGTGCTCTTGTTTTTCACAAAGGATTCAAAGTTATGACGGCGGATTTATCCATTTTTAAGGCGTACGACATTCGTGGGATTGTTGGAAAGACGCTCACTGAAGACGTAGTGCGGGATATCGGTCGAGTCTTAGGAACGATGGGCAAAGAAAAAGGGGTTCCGTCGATTTGTGTTGGTCGCGACGGTCGACTCTCGGGACCGAGTTTAAGTAAAGCCCTCATGGAAGGGATTACGTCGGTCGGGATGCCCGTGATGGATATTGGAATGGTTCCGACGCCTGTTTTGTACTTTGCAACGAAACACTTTGGCAATGGCTCAGGTGTTGCGGTCACGGGCTCTCATAATCCGCCGGACTATAACGGTTTGAAGATGATGCTGGCGGGGCTTACGCTCTTTGGGGAAGAAATCCAATCGATTGGTGCGCGCGTTAATGCACAGGATTGGGTGTTGGCCGATACGCCGGCTGAGATCAGCGTTGTCGATGCCCTGACCCCTTATTTAGACAAAGTGACGAACGATGTGAAATTGGCTCGTCCGATGAAGGTGGTGGTGGATGCTGGTAACGGTGTCGCGGGGCCGGTGTCAGTGAAGCTATTGCGTGCTTTAGGTTGCGAGGTAGTGGAACTCTATACGGACGTGGATGGAACATTCCCGAACCATCACCCTGATCCGTCCAAATTGGAAAATTTGGCTGACTTAAAGGCCTCGTTGATGACCGGGGACGCCGAAGTGGGTCTGGCATTTGACGGTGATGGTGACCGTTTAGGGGTAGTGACCCGTAGTGGTCAGGTGATTTTCCCTGACCGCCAAATGATGTTGTTTGCTGCGGATATTTTGGCGAACCATCCAGGTGCTCAGATTGTGTATGACGTCAAATGCACGCGTCGTTTGATTCCTTGGGTGAAGGAACACGGCGGGGTGCCGGTCATTAGCTGCACGGGGCACTCGTTAGTGAAAGCGAAGTTACGTGAAACGGGGGCTTTGTTTGCGGGTGAAATGTCAGGGCATCTGTTTTTCAACGATGGACGTTGGCCGGGGTTTGACGACGGTGTTTATGCTGGGGTGCGACTCTTAGAAATTCTCTCGCGCGAAGCGAATCCGAGCGCGGTGCTCGATGCGTTGCCTACTGCGTTCAATACGCCAGAATTGCAGATTCCAGTGCCCGATGGTAGCAATAAGGCGATTGTGGAACGGTTGCAAAAAGGGTTGCGTTTCCCGGATGCTACCGATGTGATTACGATCGACGGGGTTCGTGCAGAATTTGCCGATGGGTTTGCCTTGGTTCGTGCCTCGAATACGACGCCCGTGTTAGTGCTTCGTTTTGAAGGGGATACCCCCGAAGCACTCGAACGTATTCAGACGACCTTCATGGCTTCGCTCTGTGCGCTTGAACCTGGCCTTGTGCAGCCGAAATAATCCGAGCATGGATAATTAAAGGAAGACTTGTCATGGCAGATGCCGTTTTTACCCGTCCCTTATTGAGCGATTCTCGTCCGAAACAAGCCTGCGTGAGCACGGCCTGCGGTATTCGATTAGACATCTCTCGTCAACGGCTAACGAACGATGAGTTTGGTCAGTTAAAGGAACTTTATGAACAGCGTGGGGTGCAAAAAGCCTTCCAACGCATGATTAAAGGGGAAATCGTCAATGTGAGCGAACACCGCGCCGCGTTGCATACGCTCTTGCGTGCCAACTCCTCACGTTTGCCGATTTTTAAAGAAGTCGTTGCCGAACGTCGTCGTATGCTGGACTTCGCCCGCCGTGTTCGTAACGGTGAGTGGCGTGGTTGCCGCGGGGATGTCATTACCGATGTGATTAACGTCGGTATTGGGGGCTCGGAAATGGGACCTCATGCGGTTTACCATGCCCTACGGAGTCCCGATCAGCGCATCCGCGTTCATTTCCTCTCGAGCGTAGATGGGATTTTGATGGATCGTGTGTTGGCTGAATGTAAGGCGAAGTCGACTTTGGTGGTGGTTTCCTCCAAGAGCTTCAAAACGCGCGAAACCCAAGTCAACGCGGCGGCAGTGGATCAGTGGTTGCTCGACAACGGGATTGTGGGACGCGATCGTTACGCGCACATGGTCTTAGCGACCTCCAACCCCAATGCGGCCAACTTGATGCTCTTGCCTCAGGAAAATGTCTTCACGTTCTGGGACTGGGTTGGTGGTCGTTTCTCCGTATGGGGGGCAGTGGGCTTACCCGTAGCCATTGCTTTGGGCGAGGATGTCTTTAACGAATTCTTGCAAGGGGCAGCCGAAATGGACCGTCATACCGCCACGGCGCCTTTTGAAAGCAATTTACCAGCGCAACTGGCCATGCTGTCGTTTTACAACACACGTGCCTTGTCGGTTCCGTCTTTCTGTTTCCTTTCCTATGACGAACGTTTGCGTATCATGGCGCCGTGGTTGCAACAGCTCGAAATGGAATCCCTCGGCAAACACCACGACACCAATGGGGACTTGATTAAAGAGTTGACCGGGCAGTTGGTGTGGGGTTATAGCGCAAACGAGGGGCAACACAGTTTCTTCCAGTGGTTGCGTGAAGGGACTGGCAATACGGCGATCGATATTATCTGGTCGGAAATGCCAGGGCACCGCTATGCCGAACTCTATCGCGTTTTACAAGCCAACGCGCGTGCTCAGACTGAGGCCTTGATTGCTCGTAGTAGCCGTCTGCCTTTCTTTAACGCGGTCAATGTGCTTGCGATGGACGCAGTGACGCCTCGTCGCTTAGGTAGTTTAATGGCGATGTATGAACACAAGACGACGATGTTAGGGACCCTCTTTAACATCAATCCGTTTGACCAGCCGGGTGTTGAACTCGGTAAACGCTTAAGTTCGCGCGTTGAACGTGGGGAATCGGTCGAAACCTCGCTCGTGGAAGAAGTGAAAGCGTCCATTGACTAAGCCATGAAAATTTTGATCGTAAAAACCTCTTCGATGGGGGACATCATTCATGCTTTACCCGTCGTTCAGGACATCGTGGCGAATCGAGCCGATTGCGAGATTCATTGGGTTGCCGAGGAAAGTTTTCGCGATATCCCCACGCTTGCACCGGCCGTTAAGACGGTTCATGTGTGTGCGTTTCGTCGGTGGAGAAAGTCGCTGTTTTCACGTGAAACCTGTGCGGAAATCCGGGCTTTTAA
>CAJJMF010000185.1 GCA_905192805.1 uncultured Sutterella sp.
GGCGGCCTTGTTCGGTGTAGAGTTCATGCGTTGCTCCCCATGCCTGCCTATGCGGTCGCGGGTGGCAAGTTGTTACTTCTCCGGCACGCGCGAAGGTGGCGTGACCCACGCTTAACGCGGTAGGCTAACCAATCGTTACGTACACAATAGGAAGTCAAAAGGGGGCGAGCGATCGCCCCTTTTTCGCCGGGCGACGCAAAACCCGATAAAATGAAGGTTTTCGTTAAACCTTTCGGGGGTACGCGGAAGCGTTGTCTTTCCGCTCCAGCCTCCCTACAACGCCATGATTGAACGTATTTTCCGAGCCGAATTTCGTCCTGACACCACGCCAGAAGAACGCGAACACTTGCGTCGCGTCTGGTCGGCCATTCCGACCGAGATCGCGGGCATCGAACGCTTTAATCTTGCGATCGACGGGCTGCATTTGACGCTACGCTTAGTTTTTGCCAGCACCGCCGCCAAGACGCATTACTGTGAACACCTCTACCACAAGCAAACCGTTGATCCGCTCGCGGAGGCACTCCTGCGTCAAGAAACCTATTCTTTAGAAGAGCACGATTTTTAAGTCGTGACGCTCACTTATCGTGAGTGATGTGTGAAAAATCATTCACTCATGGATCTTTAATACGTATAAAACAAATATTCGTATTTAATAGAAATATTTTATTATTCGTACTTTGATCATGAATAAGAACAATGAGCGGGTAAGATCCCAAAAAACCTTCCCTGACGGGGCATTTGATTTTTCAGGAAAAGCCCCACATTTAAGTGAATTTGAAGGGGTTAGGGGATGGTTTAATGCGAAATTATTTTCGACAATGCCTCAAAAAGGCTCGCCATCCCCTTCCGACCATTTGGTTCAATAGTGCTTATTGTGTCGATTTTGGAAAATACAACGGTCAAAGTCGACAAAATAAGCCTAACATTTTCGGAAAAAAGACGTATATTATTCATTGCCCTCTTAATTGAGCGGCTTTCCTACTTTATTTATCTATTAACAGTGAGGAACCATGCCTAGAGTTCTCCGCCGAGTTGCGCAAGAACGCTTTTTACGCCGTGTGCTCGCTAATCAACAACAGATCATTCGACGACTCGTTCGTCTAGAAACCCGACTCGTTCGCTTAGCGGTGAAATCGGGTGTGGATGTGACAGTCCAAGGTCGAACCAAGCGCTACAACCGTAATTAGCCTCAAACACTACAACACCTTGCATTGGCAAAGATTTTTTTGCGAGAAAAGCCTTTGCCCAGGACAAAAGGGATCCAGCGACTGGATCCCTTTTCGTATGCTTAGCGTAAGTGCGATTTAGAGCGCCTTTAAGCGTTCCATGGGTTGACTCGGGTCGACCACGATCGCTTCAAAGCCGCGATTACGTAACCGGCTCGCCCCACGATCGGTGCAAATCACGCGTGCCCCGCGTCCATAGACCACGCCGTCTTCCATGAGAATCTCACCCGCCACGAGTGAGAGTTTCGGGGTTTGCGTCGCCAAGTCGTAGACCGTAATGTCCGCGTCCGCCCCAGGCGTTAAATGGCCTTTTTGCGTGAGACGCAACATCCGAGCCGGGTTCAAACTCGTCTTTTGGACAAATTCCGTCAGCGTTAACAGATCCAACTTCACGAGCGAGAGCCCCTGCGAGAGGATCACGTTACGCGGAATGCAGCCGCCGTCTGTGGAGATTGCGTCGACCACAAAGCTCCCATCGGGTCGTTTAGCCGTCGCGAGCGCCAAACGCGGTAAGGGCGGATTGATATTAAAGGACCCACCCACGTTCGTGTTGGCAGCTTCCCAGCGTTTAAGCCCGTCTTCACCGGTGGTTAATTCGGAGGCATCCCCCGCGTCATAAACCACAAAGGCTTTACGGGCAAGAATCGCCGCTCGTACCCCCTCACGGTCTTCCGAAAAACCAAAGTGCCGTAAGCAGTTGCCGGTCACCTTGCTTTGAATCTTCCCGTCCGCGTCGCACGTGAGTCGTGTCCCGTTCTTGGGCGAAACATAGCTCTCGGACATGATGTTCGGATGGGCAAGAAGCGCCTCAATCGCTCGCGTGGTTTCCTCCATCTCGGGCGCAATCGCCCCACGGCAATAGGCATTAATGTGGGCTAAGTGAAGCGGGTAGCCGTCCGCCATCTCCACGGCTTCAAGCATCCCTTCAATATTGGAGCCATGCGCACTCGTGCCCGCGTGCCAGGCCACATAGGCTTTTCGTTCGAGTGCCGTTTTGACCAGCACCGAGGACACCTCAGGCGTGAGCGGGTAGTGCCCACCTAAGAGCTTCACCCCGAGCGCTCCTTCGGCGAGTGAGGTATCAATCAGCTCGACCATTTCGGCTTGAGTAGGCGCATTCGTCTTAAATGTAAAGGGAGGGGAGGCAAACTGCAAAATGGCAACATTGAGCCCCGCGCCATACTGCGGAATATTGTCCAATACATCGTCAAGCGGCCCCGCCATATCGAGCGCGGTTGTGACACCTGCCCGAGCGAGCATCCGATGCCCATAGGGCGAGCCCCAAATCGAGCCCAAGTGCACATGTGAATCAATAATGCCTGGCTGCAATGTCAAGCCAGTGCAGTCACGCACCACACGGGCAGGGGCCCCGATCGTGGGTTCAACGGCAGCGATCTTACCTCCTTCGATCGCCACATCGCGTAGCCCGTCAATCCCATTAAGCGGATCGACAACGTGCGCATTGGTGAGTAGTACGTCATACATGGTTAGCGTCCTCGTAGAGAGATTGGTCTGTGCCCACGTCATCGCTGAGGGCACTACTACGAGTCTACTCCGAGCTCAAAAACGCTTCGTTGAGGTTTTCCCGAAGGCGATTCCACTTAGATCAAGAGAATGCCGATTGAAAAAATCGTCCATAGCGCCTTTTCGTCGGCTAGAATAGGGCGAAAGTCGGGAAAACACATCAGCTTCCTCTGCCCATCACACAGGATACTACTCACCCATGAATCGCTTAAAAACGACCCTTACGCTTGGGGTGCTCTGCGCTGGCCTCGTTGCTTGCGTATCCGAGGCCGCTGGAACCGCTGACCTTGCCTTAACGCCCGAGTACGTCACCAGCACGATTCTCACCACGCGTGACGAGGCACTCCGAAAGGATCCCACCTACCAAGCACTCAATGACGAAAAACGCTCGCTTTATCGGGCGTATGTGTTTAAGCATACTGACGGTGCGATCGGTCACTTTATTGCCAACGGGATTGTCGAGATTGACCGCACGCTCGCGCATCACAAAGACTTTACGATTGCGATGGGACAATCGTTGATGGAAGGCACTTTAGACGACACGTACCCGCAGTACCTACGGGACGAGGATGTCAAGGTGGTCTTTGAGCATGAACGTGCCGTGCTCGCCTGTATGAATCAAAAAACGGGCACCACACGACCCTTTTTCTCGGGCGACGGGGTTCTTGCGCTCGAAAAGGCCTGCGAAACGGAGCGCTATGCTCGTATGTCGACCGACGCATTCAAGCGTTTTCTCGCCATCAAACTCACGGCCGAAACCCACTACATCGAGAACGAACTCGCCCGCCAAGCGGGAAAGCCTGAACCCCACCCTGCGTTTCGCTATTCGGAGAACTACCGCGCTTTAATGGACGTCCTTAAGCGCCACAACGAAGCGATAGTGGCCACCGATGGTCCCTTCATCACAAAAGAAATTCAACGCTCGCGGCGTAACCCTCAGGTGGGTCACTTTATTCGGAATGCCCTACACAAATACCTCTGTAGCCTCGCCCTAGCACACACTACGGATCCGGATGAAGAGCCACTCCTTAAACGGTGCTTTCTGGTACTACCGTACTTCAACGAAACGGTCATGACGGGGATAGCGGATTTGATTTCTCCCGAGGCGAAACCCATAGAATAGGACGCTATATATCACCCGGTGTCTCGTCGACCCGATAAACTCAATGTCAAAGTCGACCGTCAATCCCATCGGACTGACGGTCTCCACGTTAGGACTTTGTGGGAGAGGATTCGTTAACGGCGTCATCCTGCTCGTCGTCTACCTCGTCGTTCACCTCATCCTCATCGACATACTCATCATCGTACTCATCGTCCTCATCCTCTTCCGATTCGTACAAGTCTGGAAAATCTTCTTTGTGCTCTTTGATTAAGCGTTCGGTGAGCGCCGCCGCTTTGCTGTCCAAATCGTCTAAAAACGTGACGCACCGTGTGCACCGACGGCCGAAGAAGAGGGTGGCAATGTTTTCGTTTAAACTAAGACGATCCGCGACACTCTAAGTCGCCCAGAGCCCACCATCTTCCCGTGAGGAGTACCGTTTGATGGACACACTACCCAAAGTGGCTTTTATCAAAAATCGTCGCCGCTAATACCCCTAGCTTTAGCTATGGGGATACAGCGG
>CAJJMF010000186.1 GCA_905192805.1 uncultured Sutterella sp.
GTAACTACTTAGAGACATTCCCAACCAATCGTCCTACAATGGGAAATGAGGAGGTGGACAGTGTCCGATTTGCTCCTCCCGACGATATGGCTTAGCTCGTTCGACCCCTAAGCCCAAGGAGTGAACTATGAAAATTCTCGTACCGATTGATGCGAGTGCCCACAGTAAAGAAGCCGTGCAGTTTGTGCTCGGAAATCCCTCGTTTGCCAAGGCAACCGTCGAATTCCTAACCGTGATTAATGCGATTCCCACACCGATCACGCGTTACTTAACCTCGGATCAAATTGCCGCCTTTGTCGACGAAGAGTCTCGACATGTTTGGGAAACGGTGGAGTTAGCCGATGTAGAGATCCCCCACGCCACGATGACGACTTTGATTGGGGACCCGGTGGAGGTGATTACGAATCGTGTGGTGGAAACGCTCCCCGACATGATTATCATGGGCGCACGTGGCATGAGTAATGTGCGCAGTTGGTTGTTAGGGTCCGTTTCGCGTGGTGTCCTTTCGCGCACGTCGACCCCGATCCTCTTGCTGCGTGGTACGCCGCCCGAAGCCGTTAAACCGATGAAGGTTGGGATTGCCGTGGACGGGTCCGAATACGGTGCCCGTGCAGCGCAGTTTATCGTGGATCACCCAGAACTCTTTGGTACCGTGGAATTGCATTTGATCTATGTGACCGACAATATCTCGAACGCGGTCGTGCCCAGCATGGTGGCGACGAATCGCACGAGCGTTGAAGAAAACCTCAAGATCTATGCACAACCGTGGCAGGAGCATGCTGCAGCGACCGAAGCACTCTTTAAAGAGAACGGCATTCCGTATATCCGCGCGTGCTTAGCTGGCTCGCCGGGTGAAGAAATTGCGGGCTACGCAGAAATGCAAAATCTGGACCTCTTGGTAATGGGGTCTCATGGCTACGGCAACTTCAGTTCGCTTTTCTTAGGGAGCACGACACTGCGTGTCGGCGCCCTGTGTGAAAAGCCGCTCTTAATTATTCGCTAGTCGACTTTTCCTCATAGGAAATTGCGAACGCGGGAGAGTGCTAACGCTCTCCCGTTTTCTTTGCCCCTTCCCTATTCCTCCGTTGCCGCGGTAGTCTCCCCGTTGCGTTTTGAACGCGAGCGACTCGTGAAATGAATCTCATGGCGCTCATAAGGCGGATAGTCGGGTGGCAGTCCTACAATCGGGGCCACTGCCGCCTCATAACCCGCAAAGACTTGGCGCATCGCACTGGCAAACCAATCAAAGAAGAGTCGCACACGCTTTAAGTGCCACGCGTCGCGCGTGGTCACGAGCCAACACTCAATGGGTGGCCGGTACCAGCCGGGCAAGATGGGGACGAGTCGATTTTCCAATAAATCCTCATAGATTTGCACGAGTGGCATATCGACCGCCACGCCCATCCCCGCGAGCACGGCCTCACGAATCGCGAGCACATCCGTACTGCGTGTCGTGGTAGCAAACGTAAACGGTTCGGTCATGGTCCCGCGCGTCAAGGTTTTCGTTTCCCCACGCACCGGCCCCGTGTAGAGGTAGCCCCGGTGGTCTTTCAGTGAGGCGGGTGTCACGGGCATCCCGTGCGCACGAATATAGTCGGGTGAGGCCACAGGCAAATAGACGTTACGGCCTCGGCTCGTATAAACGAGCCCTGGCAAGGTGGGTTCACCCGTTAATACGGCCACATCACAGACGCCTTTAACGAGATCGGTTTCTTTCACCCCGGTCAGAATGTCAATGGACACCTCTGGATTTTCCTGCGTAAAGCGGCTCAACAGGGGCATCAAACGGCGGGTGGCAAACCCTTGTGCGGTTGAGAGCCTAATGCGCCCCGTTAATTGGCGCGTCTCGTCACGCAAGTCTTCAATGAAACTATCGTAGGCGCGCAGCATCGTTTCCATGCGACGGATCGATTTGCGTCCCGCCTCCGTTAAGGCCAGGGGACGCGTATTATGATGAAAGAGTTCCGTTCCGAGCGCCTTTTCGAGCCCGGCTACCGCTCGCGAAACGCTCGAAACATCCCGTTCGAGCGCCTCCGCGGTCGCGGAAAAACTGCCCGTGCGTGACGTCAGAATAAACGCTCGCCACGCCCATAGATCATCGGTTCCTGCCATATCCCGTCTCTATCCCCAAAGCCACTATCCCAAAAACGAGCTCACCGTGACGGTTTCGCTCGAGGTCCCTTTCATTCTCAAAGATTTTCGTCGGATTGCGTCCTAGGAATAACCCTAAGAGGGCATTTGACGAATCAGGATCTTTCGTGAGGTGAGTCATGAGAGTAACGTAGTGATTTTCCAAGAAATATTATGCCTATTTTAGAAAAAATGCGCACAGCTACTTTGCATTTTACGCAATTTGACTTTGCGTCAAACACTATTGTTATCCCTTCATAGGTGCGCCACACTCCCCCTCAAGAGACCGAGCAAGACCCCGGGTTTTTGCTCGTACAACACTCCCGATAAGGAGAGAAGGAATGCTACGTGATGAATTTTTTTGGCTCAATCGCATTTCCGAGGCCACGGTTGTCGTGGGGCTAGCGAATGGGCAATTCCAAGCAGGGCTCGCACGACGCGCCCTCGAGGGTATTCGGGCGCTGGAAGCGGATGCTGACGCCGGCACGGTGCCGCGGGTGACGCGGTATATCGATTGGGAACCACTCTTAATTGAACGCGTTGGTCCGACCGTGAGCGTGATTCATGCGGGGCGCTCAAGTCAAGATATCCTCGCCACGCTTCGCACAGCGCTCTTTCGCGATAAGACGCTCGATGTGCTCGGATCGTTTGATACGGTTCTGACGCACCTCTTGCAGCTCGCTCGCGAGCACGCTCATACAATTGTCCCAAGCTACACCAATGGGGTCGCGGCGCAACCCACGGCCTGGGGGCACACGTTGAGCGCACTGGCGGCCTCACTGCTACGCTATCGCACGCTCTTGAGTGACGCCCTTCACGAATTTGATCGCTCCAGCATGGGGGCCATGGTGTTAAACGGCACCGGCTGGCCGCTTGACCGTGACGCTATGGCCAAAACGCTGGGATTCTTAGCCCCCGTGCGTAACGCCTTTGATGCGACCTGCTACACCCCCGTCGACTTTCCGTTGACGATTGCTCTTCTTTTGGCCCCGATCGGGGCCCGTTTAGGGACGTTTTTAAACGACGTGATGGTGCAGTATGCGCAGCCGCGTCCGTGGTTCCTCCTCAAGGAAGGCGGAGCCAATACGTATATTTCGTCTGCCATGCCGCAGAAACGCAACCCCGGTCTCATCAATAATGCGCGTGAAGACGCGAGCGACCTGGTGGGCGAAGCCAATACGCTCTTGATGCGGGTCCATAACGTCAACTCGGGCATGACCGACGGTAAGAGTGTGCTACGCAATCGCGCGCTCTTAGCGACCGCAGCGCAGTGTTTCGATCGTTTTGACAAAGTCTTGACGGCTCTGGTGGTCAATCCCGAGCGGGCCCTGGAGGAACTCAATAGTGATTGGACCGCTTCGCAAGAGATCGCCGACACCTTGATGCGTGAGCATGGACTTCCGTTCCGAATTGGTCACCATATGGCGAGCCGTGTGGTGAGTGTTGCGAAACGCGAAGGCTTCACCCCACTCACCTTCCCCTACGAACGCGCCGTCGCGCTCTACGACGAAGAAATCCGAGCGAATTTCCCTGACGGGGACCCTCACTTCCCGATGACCCAAGCCGCGTGGGAAGAAACCCTACACCCTGAGCGTATTGTGGCCCGTCGCAAAACGGCGGGAAGTGCCAACCCCGAGGAAGTGCTGACGATGGTCGATGAACTTGAAGCAACGCTCACGACCCTTAACACCCGCGATGCCCAGCTCATAGCGGTCCGCGAAACCGCTTTGGACGAACTTAAACACGCGGTCGAGGTTCTTCTTTCTTCCCCAACCTTTGAAGACTAACTTTAGGAGTGTCCACCATGGACTATGTATTACCGATTTTTTCCGTGATCGTGACGATTCTCGCGGGCTGGGCGTTAATCAAACGCTATTCCACACCGATGGTTCTCATGTTCGCTGCGCTGGCCATTTTGTTGGTCGTGTCGTTTACCGCAAATCCCAACTTTCTCCCCAAAGGCGTCAAGCCCAGTGGCTTTGTGGGATTTGACATTTTCACGACCTTAAGCGCGATTGCGATGAAGCAAAGCGCCGGGATTGGGTTCATCATCATGACGGCGGGGGGCTTTGCTGCCTATATGGATAAAATCGGGGCGGCGCGTGCCCTGGTGAACATCGCCGTCAAACCGTTGAGCCTCTTGCACGCCCCCTATCTGGTCCTCTGTGGCGGGTATTTAATTGGCCAAATCCTCGTGGCGGTGATTCCATCGGCCGCGGGCTTAGCGAT
>CAJJMF010000187.1 GCA_905192805.1 uncultured Sutterella sp.
TGGTCATGCGTTTCATGATCGTATTGACATTGTTTGAAATGATGGAAGCAAAGGGACCGATTCAGCACGGCGCGTGAGACTCTCTCACACGAGAGACGGTATTCACAAGAGCGAATACCGAGGCACAACACCGAAAGGAGAAAGTCATGACAACACGTATCGAGAAAGATTGTTTGGGCGAAATGACGCTCGAGGATACCCACTACTGGGGAATTCAAACGGAGCGTATGCGCCACGTATCGGGCGTCGGGGCGCTTCCCCTCATGCAGTACCCCGATCTCATTCGAGCGCTCGCTCAAATCAAAAAAGCCGCCGCTCGGGCCAATGCCGAGATTGGCGTCTTAGAAGCTTCGATTGCCGAAGCGATCGTGGGTGCTGCCGAAGAAGTGATCGCAGGCCGATGGGATAGTGAATTCCCGCTCGACATCTGGCAAGGGGGTGGCTACACCTGCATCAACATGAACGTGAACGAAGTAATTGCGAACCGGGCCAACGAACGCCTTACGGGACACAAAGGCCAAGACACAGTGCACCCGAATACCCACGTCAACAAAGCCCAATCCACCAACGACACGATTCCGTCCGCGACGCACTTAGCGATTGCCCCACGACTCACTCGAATCATCACGGGCGTCGAAACGCTCGAGCTGGCGTTTGCCGACAAAGCACGCGAATTTTCGGACGTGGTGAAAGTGGGACGCACGTGCTGGCAAGACGCTCTACCCGTCACGCTCGGGCAAGAGTTTGAGGGCTATGCGCACTTAATGCACCGACTGGGAACCCAATTGAAGGCGCTTCGGCCTGGCTGCTTTACGATTGTGATGGGAGGCAGTGCGGTGGGCACGGGGCTGGGGGCCGACCCTGGCTACGCGGAGGCCCTCTACCGATACCTCTCGGAGCAATATGGCGAAACCGTACGTCCGATGGCGAGTCTGTTTGATGGCTTTCAAAATCCCGACTTTGTGGTGAACGTCTCCGCAGCGCTCAAAACGCTCGCCATGTCACTCTCGAAAATTGCCAAAGACTTGCGTCTCATGAGTTCGGGGCCACGTGCGGGCTGGCAAGAAATCACGCTACCGAGTTTGTCGCCCGGCTCCTCGATTATGCCGGGCAAAATCAACCCGATCGTCCCTGAAATGGTCATTCAAGTGGCCCACCAAGTCGTCGGGAACGACGTCGCCATCGCGATGGCCTACGACGAAGGCGAATTGGACCTTAACGTCTGGGATGCGACCTTCTACAAATGCCTTTTTGAAAACCTCCAGTTGCTCGAAGGCACGCTCACCCTGTTCCGCCGTGACTGTGTGGAAGGGATTAAAGCCAATCGCGCACGTTGCCAAACCGAAGCCGAAGGTTCGATTGCGCTCTCAACCGTCGTCGCGGCCGCCTTGGATTACCCGCTCGGCGTTCAAGTAGCGCACTACTGTGAAGCCCATGGCGTCACGGTGAAAGACGCCGTCGTCGCGATGGGCATCTTAACGCCCGAAGAAGCGCAGACGTTGATTGACCCACGTCTCATGACGGACCCCCAAGCCATGGCCGAAGCGATTGCCACCTTCCGACGCGAACATCGCACGAAATGACAAGAGAGGCTCACTCGGAGGACGATAGCTCCTCCCCTCCCCGAAAGTGGCTACGCCACTGCGTGGGTGAAACACCATAGTGTTTGTGAAAGGCCTGTCGGAACGTGACCGTCGAGTCAAACCCACAATCGAGTGCAATCTCATCGACATTAAGCCGCGACGCTTCCAGAAGCGTCGTGGCTTTTTCGAGTCGTCGTACCCGAATCCATTGCGCGGGTGACACCCCCGTTGCCCGTTGAAACGCACGATAAAAGGTCCGGGGACTCATGGCGCAGTCGGCGGCGAGCTGATCCCAGTCAATGGGTTGTGTGAATTGGGTTTCTAAAGTTTGTAGTACGTGGTTGATGCGACGGTCTTGGGTACTCGACGGAACGGGCGTATGGATAAACTGCAACTGTCCGCCGTCTCGGAAGGGCGCTGCCACAATGAGCCGAGCGATGTCGTTAGCGAATTGACTTCCGTGCAAACGACGAATGATGTAGAGGCAGCAGTCAATGCCGGCCGTAACCCCCGCGGAGGTAATCACCCCGTCGGACTCACAATAGAGCGCATCCGCATCGAGCGTGACTTGGGGAAAGAGCCGCTCAAAGGTGTCAACACTCGCCCAGTGGGTCACGGCACGTTTCCCATCAAGAATCCCCGCGTGCGCAAGCGCAAAGGCGCCGTAGCAAAGGCCCACCAAGATTTTCCCTTGCGCATAATGCGCACGCAATCCTTCCGCAAGGGCCGCACTTGGACGACGTTCAAGTTCCGACCAATAGGGAACAATCACAATATCCGCGTGAGCGAGTCGTGCGTTATCCGCCTCGCTCGCGAGCGCTTCAACACACAGTCCCTCTTCTGTCGCTTCCACCAAGTCACAGAACTCGGCCGTGTACGGAACTCCCAGTTGATCAGCCACCTCAAAGATGAGTTGCGGGATCGCTTTCATAAAGAGGCCGTTACCGGTCGCACAGACAATCAATACGCGTTTGGGCTGCCCCTCCGTCGGTCTTGTGACCTTGACCGAATGCGCATCCTTCAAAACGACTGTTGGCATCGCTGGCTTTCCTCATCCTACAAGTTGGCAAAATTTCATCGTGTGTTGACATCTTACCACCGACACGCTGGCGTTGTCTCCTTTACGCTACCCAGTATCGAATTCGTTCCTCGAAACCCACCCTGTCTCCTCCCAAAACCCTCAAGTGGGATCCTCGGGTTTCGGGGAACGTTCTGCCACCATTGAAAAAGGAAATGACAATGAATCGCAAACAATTTTTGCAGTTAGGTCTCTCGTCGCTCTTGGCACCGACGCTGGTGGGCAAGGCCATGGCTAACGACGCCACCCCGATGGTAAAGGCCCCCGTCTTCCCTCAGGGCAAAACGGCCATTCAGATGATCCGCAACGCCACCCTTCGCGTCTCGATCGGTGGCGTGGTGTTCTTAGTCGACCCGATGTTAAGCAAAAAACACGCCTTCCCTGGGTTCCCGCTCACCTACAACCACGAACAGCGTAACCCAATGCGTGATTTGCCGATGAGCGTGGAAGACATTCTCAAAGCGGACGCGATTTTGCTCACGCACACGCACGAAGACCACTGGGACGAAGCCGCCCGTCAGATGGTTCCGAAGGCAATGCCCATTTATGTGAATGACGAGAAAGCGCTCGAGGCAGTCAAAAAGGCGGGCTTCACCAACGTGAAAGTATTAGCGCCTAAGGACCACTTCAAAGGGGTGACGATTTATCGCGTCGCGAGCCAGCACGGACCGGACGATTTCTACGAAACGGCCCCGGCTGACTGGGCTGAAATGTTGGGGACGACGGTGGGCTTTGTTCTCGAAGCGCCAGGCACCAAGAAGGTCTACATTGCGGGCGACACCGTTTGGCAACCTGCGGTGACGGAAGCCCTTCGCTCGCATCGTCCTGATGTGGTGGTGCTTAACACGGGCGCAGCCATGTCTTCGATGATGCGTGGTTCCATGATCATGGAAGCACAGGACTTTCTCCGTGCCTACAACGAAGCCCCCTTTGCGACGATCGTCGCCGTGCATATGGATGCCATCAATCACTGCACATTGCATCGCTCGGACTTGCGCCAATTCCGTGACGCATTAGAAATGGATCCGAAACGTGCCTTGATTCCTGAAGACGGTGAATTGATGGTCTTTGCGTAATCCATCGCGCTCTCGAAAAACCTATTAATCCAGCAAACGCTCACGTGGACACCCACTCCACGTGGGCGTTTTTGTTGTTCACCGGAGAGCGTTCGGTCTGGGCGGTGCTGTGTGAGCAACGCTTAACCGTTTGTCGTCTTGACTGAGGGCGTTTCCAGAGTCCCTCGTTTACGGCGTGGGCGTGATGTGGTGCGCCAATGCTTCTCGTTCACGAACCGCTGCACGGTGCGAAGCCCAACCGTGACGCCGTACTGGACACGGAGTTCCTCCTGAAAGCGGCAAGCGTTTTCGTGACACCGACAAAAGAGATCCTTAAGCTCCTCCTGATGGCTATCCAGAAATACCCGCGTCTGCGAGTGTGGATAAGGTTTGGGATCCTTACAACGCAACCAATGCCGAACCGTATTGCGACCGATGTGAAGTCGTCTCGCCACCTCGTGAATACTGAGGTGGAGGTCAAAGTGATCGTGGCGAATCTGCGCTCGGGTACGTTCATCTTTCACCATTTGGGCTCTCTCCCTATCGAGGTGGTGTTGAAAAAGCGGAAATGGGCGTGCGGGTCAGAGCAAAAAAAACTGAAAAGTAAACACAAAAACCAATC
>CAJJMF010000188.1 GCA_905192805.1 uncultured Sutterella sp.
AGTGGATTGATATGAAGCTCCAAGAAGCGGGGTGGAATGTCGTCAATAGAGATGAGTTTGCTCCTAATATGACGGCTGTGGCCATTCGAGAAGTCCTAATGCAGGGCGGATTAAGGGCGGACTATATCCTGTTGATCGATGGGAAGGCGGCTGCAGTTCTAGAAGCCAAGCGCGAAGAGATTTCCTTGAGTAATCCTCATTTGACCGCTCAAGCAGAAAGATACACTCAGAAAGTTTTGCCTTGGTATCCGGCTATTGAGCTCCCCTTACCTATCATCTACATTTCCAACGGGAAAAATATCGCCGTTAAAGACCGTCGGGTAGCCAATTCCATTTTCAAGCAGATTGAAAAATTCCCTAGACCGTGGGATTTGGCGCGTGCTCTCGAGCTTGACGAATTCGCTGGTCTTCCATATTTGAAAAACGACGGGCTGAGAAATTGTCAATATGAGGCTTTATCCAACCTTGAACAGTCTTTTAGAGATGGGAAACGCCGTGCTTTGATTTCACTTGCGACTGGGGCAGGAAAGACGTTTACAGCGTGTATGCTCGCCTACCGGATGCTCGCCTTTACGCCTATGAAACGAGTACTGTTTCTTGTCGATAGAACGAATTTAGGTAAAGCTGCGCTTACAGCTCTTCAATCCTTCTCCCTTACAGAAAACCGGGAGCAGATGTCGAAAATCTTTGGGATAGAGCAATTGACCTCGAAGCCCATTGGATCTCGTACCTCTATTGTCGTCAGCACAATTCAGAGACTTTATTCTCAACTGATCGGCTCAACGGATAACTACTCTGAAGAAGAGGAAGACACCTGTTTTGGTCGTACAGAAGGCGTACAAATAGAACTACCGCAGAATTTGAGTTTGCCACCTGACTACTTTGACCTCATCATTATTGATGAGTGTCACCGATCAATTTACAGCGACTGGAAGCAAGTTTTGATGTATTTCAATAAAGCGCGTATGGTAGGCCTAACTGCTACGCCTATCCCAGAATCGCTAGCGTTCTTTGATAACAACTGTGTCGTTAACTACACTTATGATCAGTCCGTCCTGGATAACGTGAATGTCCCATACCGAATTTATCGTATCAAAACAGAAATAACTGAGGAAGGTGGTGACATTCATACAGGCGATCGTATTGTTTCGACGAGCAACAAAGATGGCAAACGCAAAGAGCAAACGGCTATTAAGGATCGTAAGTTTGTCAAACAACAGCTAAATCGCGAGATTGTTGTTCGAGATCAGATACGAAAAGTATTACAGGAATACAAAGATATCGTTTACACAAGGCTATTCACTGACCGTGACCCTGATTACTCCTATATCCCCAAAACGTTGATTTTTGCTGTGAACGAACATCATGCGAAATTGATCGTCGACGTCGCTAAAGAGGTATTTGAGCAAAGCGATTTTCCAGCATTCGCTCAGACAATCACGTATTCTGCGCCTGATTCCAACAAGTTAATTAGGGAGTTCAATACTGACCCAAACTTCCGTATTGCGGTCACAGTAACATTGGTCGCTACGGGGACTGATGTGAAGTCGCTCGAGGTGTTGTTGTTCTTATCTGATGTTCGGTCTGAGACGTTATATACCCAGATGAAAGGTCGAGGGTGTAGAACGATATCGCCCGAGCAATTAAGAGCTGTTACTCCGAATGCAACCTCCAAAGAGTTGTTCTACCTTATTGATGCCGTTGGAGTGTCGGAAAGTGAAAAGCGTGTTCCTTCTTTATCGACAGGTATTAAAGGTCCAGGCAATCCAACTTTGGAGGAACTATTTGAACGAATGTCTCTAGGGTACTTGCCTGATGACTACTTTTATCTTCTAGCCTCAAAACTGAGTGTTATTGGGAGTAAAGGATCGCCAGAGGATCTGCTCGAACTTAGTAAGGTATCGGCTGAGACTCCCATTGAATGGGCAGAAAGAATTATGACTGTCCTCGACGCAGGGAATTTACCACCTTTTGTAGATGCCTCACTAGATAATAAAGAGCGCAAGGGATTAATTGCTAAGTTGCTGAACAACATCCCTGCCCGTAAAAAAATGGTAGAAATTGCCAGAGGGTACATCAAAGAAATTGTTGGTGTCCAGGATTTTCTTACGTACTCTGGTTTTTCTCAGGAAGAAGCCGAGTCTTCTACTAAAGCCTTCGATGAGTATGTGAAGACGCATCGTGATGAAATAGAAGCCTTACGACTCATATACAACCAAGAAACAGGAAAATTGACCCGAACGGTGATGAATCAGCTTTCACGTAACCTGTCGGTCAATTTACCAGGATTTAGTGTTGGAAAGTTGTGGGATGAGTTTGCGATGCTTAGAAAGAATGTGACACCATTGTCGCAAGGTGATGGATCAGCCATTACGCACCTGATTCAATTGGTTCGCTATTCTTACGGGTTGATCGACAATTTAGCTCCTCTTACAGGGATGGCTGCACAGCGATTTCCGCTGTGGTTTCACCAAGCACAACGTGGTATATCTGAACAGCATAAAGAGCTTTTCCGCACAGTTGCGTCCTATATTGCAATGAATGGAAGTTGTTCTGTGCAGGAACTCTTTCAAATCGACCCCGACCTTGCAGCTAAAGTGCTCAGAGCTTGCACAACGTTAGAGTCGGCAAACGATCACTTGTATACACTTTCTGAATTTATCCTCAAAGCAGCATAACGTATGTCTAAAACAACAAAATCCGAATCTGAACTTCTGAATAAAGTCAGTGCCCTCGCTAATGTGATGGCTGCTGCAGGCGTTTCTGGTAATGATTACCTAATTCAGCTCACATATGCCTTGTTTCTCAAAATGGACAATGAGCGGGTGAAGTTGTTAGGAGAGGCCTCGTCGATCCCTGTGGGCTATCGTTGGGAAGATTTAATTAAGGAAAATGGCGAGGACCTGCTCAATCATTATGAACACACACTCTCAGTACTGAGTCGTCAAAAAGGACTGATTGGGACAATTTTCACCAAAGCAACAAATAAAATCAACAGCCCTGTGCATCTAGAAAAACTCATTGAGCTCATAGATCAACAACAATGGCTCTTATTGGATGTTGATTTTAAGGGGGCTCTCTACGAAAGCATCTTGCAGAAAAATGGTCAAGATGCGAAAAGTGGTGCAGGCCAATATTTCACGCCTCGACCGCTAATTAGCGCCATTGTTGATGTCGTTGATCCAAAAATTGGGGAGACAGTAATTGACCCAGCTTGTGGTACGGGCGGTTTTTTACTGGCCGCTTTCGCTCACATGAAAAAGCAGTCAATGGATGCCAACAAACAGGAGTTTCTAAAAACTCGAGCTCTTAGAGGTTACGACATAACGCCTCTTGTAGTCACCATGAGTTCGATGAACATGTACCTTCATGGGGTTGGCGTAAATGCAAGCCCTATCCTTTGTGAAGACTCATTACTTAGTGAGCCGACCGAGCTAGCACAAGTGGTCTTAGCAAATCCTCCTTTTGGGACTCGCCCTGCGGGTTCTGTGGAAGTCCACCGGAATGATTTCATTGTCGAGACGAAGAACAACCAGTTGAACTTTGTTCAACACATCATGTCTTTGATGCGACGAGGCGGTCGAGCTGGGGTTGTGCTCCCAGACAATGTCCTCTTCGATGGCGCAGGAAAGGAAATTCGTCGAAAGCTTTTAACAGACTTCAATCTGCACACCATCCTTCGCCTTCCTTCGGGTATTTTTTATGCCAATGGTGTACAAACCAACGTACTGTTCTTCACAAAAGGCGAGCCAACAAAAGATGTTTGGTACTACGACTACCGAACTGGCATTAAACACACACAGGTAGAAAGACCACTTACTCGGGAGCATCTTGATGACTTTGTTAATTGTTATTGCTCAGGGCATCTAGCCGATCGTAAAGAAACATTCAACGCAGAAACTAACCCGAATGGTCGTTGGAGAAAATACTCAGCAGAAGAGTTATTGAAAAGCGATTTAGTGAATTTAGATATTACATGGATGTTCGCAACCCCAATTACTAATGAAAAAGAAATGAGTATTGATGAGCTCTTGGTCCTTATGCAAGACCGTGTAGCCACAATCCAAGAAGCATTCTGTAAGCTAAAGCAGGAGTTAGGGTATGATATTTGATCAGCTAAAGGCACAGTTACTCAGCCAAGCAATTCAAGGAAAACTCGTTCCTCATTTAGCTGAAGAAGGGATTGTTGAGCAAATTGGTGATGTACCAGAGGAAGTTCCGTTTGAGATTCCTGTGTCGTGGAAGTGGATGCAGCTAAAATATGTATCAGATGCTGTACGAGGAGGATCTCCTAGACCAATAAGTGCATACATCACAACAGAGGACGATGTATT
>CAJJMF010000189.1 GCA_905192805.1 uncultured Sutterella sp.
GCGGTCACCGTATCGCTCTTCGTCACGGTGGGCGTTTCGGTCACGTCGTTTTCCGCATTGTCATTCGTTTTCATTAGAGTTCACTCCCGAGACCGAAATACAAATGTAAGTCATTAAAGCCTAAGCCCCCATCCGTCGGGAAGGCGATATCCAATTTAATCGGCCCAATGGGCGAAACCCAGCGCACACCCGCACCAAAGCCCACTTTCCATTCCACATGGGACCAGGTATTCACCGCTTCGCCCGCGTCAATGAAAAAGGCGCTCCACCACGGACCCGAGACCTGTTTTTGGTATTCCACACTGGCCGTCGCTAAGTATTTCGCGCCGGTTAAGCGTCCTTGACTATCTGTGGGGGAGACGGACTTATAGTCGTAACCACGAATCGAGCGGTCACCCCCCGCGAAGAAGCGTAAATCGGGCGGAATCTTGTCAAAATTCGAGGTGTTGAGCCAGCCGAGGGTGGCGCGGGCAATAAACCGGTGGCCTTCCCACGGGGTACGAATCCACGCGTTATGAAAGGTAAAGCGCTGGAACGTCACGTCACTCAAAAAGCCCTTCGCCGCGACATCGAGCCCATAGCGTTGTGTGTCCCCCCAGTAGGGGAAGGGTTCGCCGCGCTGACGGGTGCGTTCTAACAAAATCCCGGGGAATACGATCGAGGACGTATGCGAAACCCCGGCCTGCGTGTAGCGGTTATAGAGGTACTTCACATGAATTTCTCGCTGCCAACCGGTTTCGTACTTCCAGTGACGCGCCACACTCGCTTCAAACTGATTGCTTTCGGTGTCGTTTAAATTCGTTTTCTCGTAATCCGCGGCCACCGTCCAATAGTGAACGAGCGGATTTTCCGCCATCGGCATTTTGAGTAAAACGCCGGCCGAGGGTTCATCGCGATTAATATCGGTTTCGGCTTCGAGGCTCCAGCCTTTTTCGTTAATCCAGGGGCGTGTCCAATGGAGCGTCGCGTGTGGCCCCCCGTCGGTAGAAAACCCCACCCCGGCGTCCAGCGTATTTTTCGTGCGAGGCACTAACGTCGCCGAGATCGGCATTTCACGGTCTTCGTTCGCTTTATCGGTTTCGGGCACCACCACGACGGTTTGGAACCAGCCCGTTTCGTTTAAATTTTCCGATAGTTTCGAAAAGGATTCGTTGGTGTAGGGTTCCCCCTTTTTAAAGGGCACAATCGGCTCCAAGAGGGCCGTATCGATTTGCGACCCGCTAAAGGTCACGTCCCCAAACTTAAACCGCTCCCCGGTCGCGAGCGTTAGTTTCCAATAGCTCTTACGCGTGGCGCGCTGTACGCCTAATTGGTGCTCGGTGAACTGCGCATCAAAGTAGCCGTGATTAAGCGCCGCCTTTAAAAGGTCCGACTTCACAGTGTCGTAATCGCTTTGGTTTAAGACCGAGTCTTTTTCGGGAAGCTTTTTAATAATGGGCGTAAAGAAGGGTTCTTTTTCGCCTGCGCCCACGATTTTCACATCGGTTTCTTCTATCGTCACCGGTTCCCCGCGATCGACTTTCACGCGTAGTACGACGTCGTCTTCGTTGGAATCATCCCAGTTACTCTCAATCGTGGGCGAAAAATACCCTAAGGCACTCAAGGCGTCACGAATGGCACGCTCGACACGCAGTCGATCAAAGGAACTTAACGCGGTCACTTGATTCGCGGTGGCGGTTTTGACGTAAACCTCAGCGTTATCTTCTAAATCCCCATCGAGCCCTTCAATCGCCACGCGGGCGCGGTGTTGCGGTGGGACTTCGATTTTTTTGGGCGTAGGGGTTTGTGTGGAGGATTTCGCAGGTGCGTCGTCCTCGTCGTCCGCCGAAGCGCGACTCGTCGTAGCGTTCGCCGTATCGGATTGGGTCGCTTTGCTGGGCGTATCGGCCCACAGCATCGAATCAACCATCTCCGCCCCCGCCGGTGCACTCAGAACGAGGGCGCTAACGATCAACACCCCCCAGCGACGCGGAAAAGGGAGCGCGTGCGTTGTCGATACATAAGGAATTCGGGACTTCACGGCACGTAACCTCATAGAGTCATCCGACACAAACCGAGCTGCAACGTTGGGGCGCTCAAGGTTATCGGTAGGGGGCTCGTTGCGCACAACCCCTACGGTGCGGACAAGAAAAAATCAGTTAATACACACTCACAGGTGTGTTTATTGTAGACGAAAGAGGACGGCCGTTGGGCCCTTGATACGAGCGAAACGGTTAGTCTAGGTAAGCAAGCGCGTCGTTGAGCGTGAGGTGATAGACGTGAACCGGTTGGAGAGTGCGTTGAGCTACGGTAAGCACAAAGGGGGTTTCAAGAGCGTCGCGGGTGGGCGCAGCGAGTAAAAACGCTTGACTTGCCCAGGCATTTCCTTGGGGATCGCATAAGGTAAAGCCGTCGTGGGGACGCGTGGCTTGGCGAACGCGATAGGGGAGCGTGGAAAAGCGAGCGAGTTTAATCGCACATTCGTACTCGCCCCAGAGGCGATAAAAGGCCAATAGCGTAGCGTGGGGATCCTCGGGGGACGCAAACGTCGTTAAGCGTTCCCAAAACGCGTCGCCTAGACTATGCGTGACAATCTCTTGGATCGTCGGGCGAGGGCGTACACGCTCCAGATCAAGCGCCACCTGAGGGCGAGCCGTCTCGGGAGGGAGAGCCTCCAAGGCCAACGCCGCAATCCCATGGGAGTGCGCGAGCGACACGTCCCAAAGTCCCGTGGCAGATTCCGACGCGTCTAAGAGCGGCGCATAAGGCGGGTCTTCGCGCAGCGTTTGATCGAGGAGCCGAGCAAAAGAGGCTGCCAGCAACCGTCCCCCAAGGGATTCCGCACGGCGCTCCGGGTGATGAATGCGAGCCAACCGCGCTTGGGTCGCAGCGGGTAAGTGCGCGAGGTAGCGTTGGGCGATCGACGTTTCTGTTAGCGCCCGTGTATCCAGAAGGGCCACGTGGGTAACCCCCGTCGTTAAACCGTCCTGATACGACGTGAGGAAGGCACGTAAGGGTTGAGCCACGATGGGCTCCCAGGGCGTAGGGGTGCCGTCTGAGGGGCAAAACCCATAGGGCGCACAAAAGCGTGCCAGCGTCCAAGGCGCGAGCCCATAGGGGGGAACGTTTGCCTCAACGGGGTGTGTCATAAAAGCCCGCGCCCCGTTGACTTAGTGGTGCGCGTGGGCGTCACGCTTAGACGCTTCCTTGGCGTGCGCATCGTCGGGTTGGGCCGGGGCCTTGTCATGCGCACCGTGCCCATCCTCTTCGCCAGGGGTCGGGGCCGGGAGCCCTAGCCCAAAACGACGACCTAAGACGCGATCCAAGTCCTCCATCAACACATTGCCTTTGTGGCGAAGCCAAATCGTCCCATCGTCGTGCTTTTCTTCATAAAGCCCACGGCTACCGATGTAATTGAGTTCAAGGGAATGCGCCGTGTAGTGCACTTCAATATCCAATTCGAGCCGATCGCCACGCAAATACACCATGCGAATCTTGCCGGGGGTGGTTTGACACAAAATGCGCCAGTGGAGCCGCTCAGCAATTTCCACAATGCTATGAAGCACATCGTCTTCGGTGAATGGGCCTTTGAACGTACGGGGGGGCGGCACGACTAGGGGAACATTTTTGGTGGCGCCCACCATTAAGGAGGCAGCCCAGGAGGCCTTGGCGGTCAATAAAACGAAGGCCGTTAAAGCCTGACGACGCGTAGTACGCATAATCATTCTCAATGAAAAAGGTTGGGGAAGGTACGCCGGCGGGCCGTTCTGACCCCCTGACGTAGACCGAGCCCTCATTGTAAGACAAGCTTTCGCATTATGCCTCCCGTACAAAGGGGAGTTTTGGGGGGAGGCGCTCGTCACCCGAGATAGACAAAAACCGAACAAGAGCGCGTTGGCTATAGGAAAAACTCAGGAAAGAGGGCAAATTGGATGCAAAATGTTATGGTCAATTTTGACGATCGACGACCAAAGTGCGAGTAGCCAAAGGAGAATGGCAAGGTATCCGTACGTCTTATCGACAACCCGCCGTCTCACACGAACAGCGACAACTTGGAAAAATTGCAAGATAGGATTGACACATCGACGGAATAAACAGAGTGAAATATAAGGAATTTATGTCATAGACGCGTGTTTGTTAGGACATTAAATTCAATAATATAGTCACAAAAATATCAAGTTAATTTCAATTAATAGTTAGGTATTTATCGGACGGTTTGGTCGAATAGGGTTCTGTAACAACATATTTAAATGTTCTAAAGAACTCAATCGAGCACTATTTGAATGTAAATCTTCTTTTATTAACACTAGCGAGGCGAAAAGAAATTTT
>CAJJMF010000190.1 GCA_905192805.1 uncultured Sutterella sp.
TTAGTTTGCTAAATGAGTGTTGAAACCAGGCGTTTATCCCAAACTTTTGGATTTCCTCGACAACTTCGTCTTATTAAGTCAGAAGACTTTAGCAAGATCCTCACCGCGCCGAGGGATACGACCTTGAGGGTCCATTCTCACCACTTCACTGCCACGGTTATGCTACGAAGTCGTGAGCAAGGACCTTTGAGAATTGGGATCACGGTTGGAAAGAAAAACGCCCACCGTTCTGTTGATCGCGCTTTGGTTAAAAGAACACTCCGTGAGACAGCACGTCACCAAGCCCCATATCTCATCGCACTTCTGTGCGACACAGGAGTGGGGCTTGATGTTTCTTTACGTTTGAAAAAAGCTTTATCGACGATTCCAGGTACTGACACTGGTGTTCGAGCCCTTAAACAAGCTCTACGTGAAGATGCTCAAGAACTGATGACTCGATTGCAAGCTCGCTTGGAAAGCGTAAATTCTCGTAAGCGTGATTTTTAAATGTTGGCAACCTGTCTAAAATCCTTCATTAGACTTTATCAGTGGACTCTCTCACCTTGGGTGGGAAGGGGATGCCGATTTCAGCCAACGTGCTCACAATATGCGCTCGAAGCGATTGAGCGCTATGGTGCTTTACGTGGGGGATACCTCATGGTGAGGCGATTATTACGTTGCCATCCCCTTGGTGGCTGTGGCTATGATCCTGTACCAGAAACGTTTTCTTGGCGACATATTCGTAGTGCAACTGCTTTTGAGTGGGGCGATGAAAAGAGTCGTCATCACAAGTGCTGTGGTCAAATTTTTAAACTTAAAAAATAGTTGATTGATATGGGAAAAGACCTTCAACGTGCTCTTCTTTGGGTGATTTTATTTACCTCATGCTTTATGCTGTGGGACAACTACCAAATTTACAAAGGTGGAAAGTCCTTTTTCCAAAGCTCGCAACAAGAAACAGTTGCTCAGAGCGCGGATGCTAGTATCCCCAAGGTTGATAGCGCCACAACGGATCCTACAAACGTTTCGGCTGAAACGGTAAAACCTGCTCATCCTGTCGTGGTGACGACGGATGTCATGAAGGTGACGTTTGACTTGTCTGGCGCCAGCATGGTGCAGAATGAGTTCTTGAATATCCCGCAGCAACACGACTGGAAAGAAGTTGGGTTAGCTGGCCTCGTTTTAGGTAAAAAACCGCAGCAATTGGGCAATGTGGAATTGCTTGAGATGAATGCGAATCGAACCTACCTTTCTCAGACGGGGGTGTTAGGGGGGGATTTTCCCACTCACAAAGATGCCTTTACGTTGGTGAGCAACCAAACGGATATGGGCTCGAACAAGACGCTTGACGTCGTGTTTGAGGCTCAGAAAGGTAATGTCAAAGTTACGAAGACCTATACCTTCACACGTGGTCAGTATGATGTGGTGGTAAAAACGGCGGTTACCAATGTTGGGGATAAGGCTTTAACCCCGACGCTTTATTACCAAATTGTTCGTGACGGCAAGAACCCTGCGGATGCTAACTCGATGGCGTCGACCTTCACGGGTCCCGCTGTGTACTCGTCTGAAGAAAAATTTCAGAAGTTGAAGTTCAGTGATGTGGCTGACAACTCAGCTAGCTTCCAGAAGCAAGCCAACAATGGTTGGATTGCGATGGTTCAGCACCACTTTGTCAGTGCTTGGGTTCCGAAGCAAGGCGAAGAACGTACCAATTATGTGGGTGCCATCGGTCAAGATTTGTATCGCATTGGCTCCATGGTGAAGTTGGGGGAATTGGCTCCCGGGGCTACGGCCACGGATACGGCGGTGTTTTACTCTGGTCCTCAGGATCAGAAGCAGTTAGAAGCACTTGCTCCTGGCCTTGAATTGGTCGTGGACTACGGTTGGTTGACCTTCTTAGCGAAGCCGATTTACTGGTTGCTTTCGATGTTGCATAGCTTAGTGGGCAACTGGGGGTGGTCGATTGTCTTGTTGACCTGTATTGTTAAGCTGATCCTTTATCCGATTTCTGCTGCGGGCTATCGTTCGATGGCTCGTATGAAAGAAGTTTCGCCTCGCTTAAAAGCTATCCAGGATAAATATAAGGATGATCGTCAAAAGTTGAATCAGGCGATGGCTGAGTTGTATCGTGAAGAAAAGATCAACCCGGTCTCGGGCTGCTTGCCGATCTTCTTGCAGATCCCTGTGTTCTTAGCGTTGTATTGGGTATTGTTGGGCTCGGTGGAATTACGCGGTGCGCCGTGGATTCTCTGGGTGCAAGACTTAGGAACACCAGATCCTTGGTTTATCTTACCGTTGGTGATGGCAGCCACGATGTTCTTACAGATCTTCTTGAACCCGAAACCGGCCGATCCCACAATGGCTCGTGTCACGTACATCATGCCTTTGGTGTTCTCGGTGATGTTCTTCATCTTTGCCTCGGGCTTGGTTCTGTACTGGTTGACCAACAACGTGTTATCGATTCTCCAGCAGTGGTGGATTAATAAGACGATCGCCAATGAACGCGTGAAGCGCTCGATGAACTAATCGTCCTGCGAGAACGCTATTCCCAATCGAGGATATGTGTTTCGCTTGGGAAACGATAAAAAAGCATCGTGGGAGTCATTCCACGATGCTTTTGCCTGTTTAAGGGCTGATGGTGGGGTCAGTTTCGATTTTTACGCTTTTGGGTAAGCCACAAAAGAGGCCATAACCAGAGTGAGAGAACCCATAGTAGGATGTGTCGCAAGTTAAGCGGTTGGTCTTTGGCTTGAGACATCAAACGAAATACAACGAAAGCACCGATGACACACCACAATAAGATGGAGCAGTACACGGTAACTCGAACTTGGTACGTGTCGCCTAAAAAGCTGGCTAAATAAGCAGCAACAGGAATGGAGCAGATCATGCCAATGCAAATTCCTACGATTGCTGGATGAAGACGTGGCTGGTTCAGTGACATGGTGTAAAGCGAAAAACCTTATAAATGAAGTCATTAAGGGTATCGTAACGGAAATTTGGTCTATTGGGTTTATTTCAGTTCGAATAAACCATTACTGTGTGTGCATGCACTCCATAGGGAACATCCCATGATGAAATCTGATCGCGATCCGATTATTGCCATTGCTACCGCTTCCGGTCGCGGTGGGATCGGTATTATCCGCCTCTCCTTTTCAGAAAGCCTCAATGAAAGCGTTCTGATGGAACTCTTTGGCCAGACACTCAAACCCCGCTATGCCACGCTTGTGAACTATAAGAACGCCTTGGGTGAGGTCTTAGATCAAGTGATTGCCCTCTTTTTCCCTGCACCTCACAGCTATACCGGTGAGTCGGTGATTGAAATCCAAGCCCACGGCGGCTCGGTTTTATTGCAACTCATCTTGCGTGATGCCTTGCAACGTTTGCAGATGCTGGGATTGCGCATGGCTGAACCAGGCGAGTTTACCCAACGAGCTTTTCTCAATGGCCGAATTGACTTACTTCAAGCCGAAGCGGTTGCCGATGTGATCGATGCGGTGAGCGGGCAAGCGGCCAAAGCGGCACATCGCTCCTTGAGTGGGGAATTCTCTCAAGTGATCCATGCGATGGGAGAACGACTTGACGAGTTGCGTGCTTACATTGAAGCCACCCTTGATTTTCCAGAAGAGGAAGTTGAGCATCTGCAAAGTGCCAAAATAGAAACCCGTTTAACGGAGCTACAGAGGGACTTGGATGTGATTTTCCGTAAAGCCCAACAAGGCAATGTTCTGCGTGATGGGTTAACTGTCGCTATCATTGGAAGCCCTAATGTGGGGAAATCCAGTTTGCTCAATTGTCTTGCTGAGCAAGATGTAGCGATTGTCACTGATGTCCCAGGCACAACGCGTGACAAGATTGAATGCTGGATTACCATTCATGGAATTCCGATCAAAATGATCGACACCGCGGGGATTCGTGAAACCAGTGACGTTGTCGAAAATAAGGGCATTGAGCGTGCCTTGGATGAGGTGCGAAAGGCGGATGCTGTTTTACATTTGCGCGACGCCTCTGGGCAAGTGCATCACGATGAAGCATTACTGAAAAAAGTGCTCTCCGAAGTAAAATCAGGCGTTCCCCTTCTCACGGTCTGGAATAAGTCAGATTTGGTTTGGCGTGAGGATGTCGGGGATGATTTACGGATTTCAGTTAGAACAGGACAAGGAATCGAGAAACTTCGACAATATTTAGTGGACCTTTCTGGGGTGGAATCGACCTCTGAGGGCGTATACATGGCCCGTGAGCGACAGATCACTTGTTTACGCCAAACCGGCCAGCATATTGAAAAGGCCCTCGAAGCGCTGGTGCTGA
>CAJJMF010000191.1 GCA_905192805.1 uncultured Sutterella sp.
CGGGAAGATTGAAATTTATTCTGAAAAGTTAGCCAAAGAAGTCGCGGACTGGAAGCTCCCTGAGGGCGACGTGATCACCCCGATTCCGACCTTCCAGACGACCTGGGATATGCCGGGCTCGAAAGAAGCGCAAAAGTACCCGTTACAGTGCTTCGGGTTCCATGGACATGGTCGTATCCACTCGACCTTCCACAATCTGCCACGCTTACGTTCGCTTCACCCTGACGCGGTCTACATCAACGTGGTCGATGCTGCACGCCGTGGGATTAACGATGGCGACAAGGTCTACATCTATAACGACCGTGGAACGGTGTTGTTGCCAGCCCGTGTGACCCCTCGCATTATGCCGGGCGTTGTGACGATGCCTCAGGGCGCATGGTACAACCCTCAAATGATTGACGGCAAGGTGGTTGACGTCGGTGGCTGTATCAATACGCTCACCAACCATCGTCCGAGTCCGTACGCCAAGGGCAATGCGCAACACAACGTGATGGTCGACATCCGGAAGGCCTAAGAGGGAGGAGAAAGTCATGACACAAAAAGGTTTCTTTATCGACGTGAGCCGTTGTACGGGTTGCCGTACCTGCTCGGTGGCCTGTGCGGATGCGAAAAATACGCCCTTGGGCCTCAATTTGCGCCGCGTGATTGAAGTCGAAGGCGGTGGCTGGACGCAAAACTGGGACGGCGCTTGGCGTCCTGATGTGTTCGCCTACTACATTTCGATGGGCTGCAACGAGTGTGCCGATCCGGCTTGCGTGAAGGTCTGCCCGACGCACGCACACTTTAAGCGCACCGAAGATGGGCTTGTGGTGATTAATCGCGACAAGTGTATTGGGTGTGGCGCCTGCGCGGCAGGTTGCCCCTATCAGGTCCCGCAATTGGACAAAAAAGCGGGCAAGATGCTCAAGTGTGACGGGTGCGTGGATCGTACGGCCGAAGGCGGTATGCCCATTTGTGTGGAAAGCTGCCCCGAGCGTGCGATTGAATTTGGCGATATCGAAGCGCTCCGCCGTAAGCACGGTACGCTCGACGCGATTGCACCGATGCCCTCGGGCGACAAGACTCATCCGAGCTTGGTGATTAAGCCCAGCAAAAACGCCAAACCCGTGGGGTTTGAGGGGGCTAAAGCCAATCGCTTCTAACGCGACACCGTTAGGGTAATTGTAAGGGGAAGGTAGTACAAACTGCCCTCCCCTTTTCGTTAGATCGTTAAGCTGTGGGGGCGCTCTGAGTTGCGCTACCCATCATGCGCCACACTAGGCGTTGCGCTTTCCCGTGAAGCGCACGTGAAGGGGCAAATAAAAGTTCCACGATCCGTCCGCTTTTTTAAAGAGGCGTCCGTAGTGATGGTGGCTCCGCGATGGGGTGTCAAACCGCGTGTGCTGCAATAAGTACGATTCCAAATGGGTGCGATCATAGGGCAAAAAGCCGAGCACACTGCCGTCCTCTTTGACGATGATCAGGCCGTCCGTGGTCTCTTCCTTTCCCTCCCAAGGGTGTTCAGCTGTCATGCCCCGAGCGAGGTAGCCGAGCCATTGCTTAAATTTGAAGCGATAGAGCTCTGACTCAGGCAGTTCCCACGGGTTCGCTTTTTCGAGCAGGTCGACTAAATCGTTAACCCAATGACCTTTGCCACAATAGTAGTTGAAGAGCACCCAGACCAACATCTGATCCATTTGTGTGTCGATGAAGGAAAGATTGTCGCGGAAAACCGTACTCTGTATGCCTTCAAACACCACCTGCGCCTCAGACAATATCCCATTGAGCCAGTCTGGGTGGCAGGTGATTGCGTTGAGCCGCTGGGCGTCTTCGTCCGTGAGCCCCATTGCTTTAAAGCAAAAATGGGTTGCCTCGGACGCCGCCAAGAGCGTTGACCCCGGTCCTAATGCCGAGAGAAGGCGAAAACGCATCGCGTGCGTCGCACCAAAGCGGTCGGTGGCCTCCACACGAAGCACATCCGGTCTCCCGGCACGGGTGTTTATCGACCGGAGAGTCACGTGAGGGGGAAGCGCTTCAACGGCAGCAGGCGTCGCGAGTTCCGATAGGGTCAGGGTGTTGAGAACCTGCCCGTCGCAGAGTAGCGTGATCGTCTTTTGCTCGCTGTTACGCACAAACCGAACCGGAGCGCTCGGATGGCCTTTCCCAGGATCGGTATCGAGCTCAAGTGAGCGAATCTCAAGATAGGCCTCCGGGTTTGGGTTGCCGTCGTGGTCAGCGAAATGCAATGTCCCGTCGGTCAGTAGTCGGGTGATGGCATAGCACCCTGTAGAGTCACTCTCGCAACGAATGCTGTCCGTTTTGTCCAATACGTCTATGCTCTTTTTCATCATGCTTTCCTTTATTGGCTGCTCCCTAAGGTCCCCATTTTGTGGGATCCTTCAGAGCGCTACGTTACTCGGTCGTGTTCCCGCCAATCGTTAACGGGCGATAGGCAATATGTCCAATTTTCCACTATTTATTTGTTCATTTAATTATACTATCAACCAATAAAAAATACTATCAAAGGATAATTTAATTATCCTGTGATCTTGTGCTAATTCCCCATCCCTACGGACGGTGATACGTGTTAAGTGAACCATGATCTTTTAGGGGGGTGAACTTGTCCCAAACTCTGGGCGAACGCGGGAAATGGTCCTACCTTTTTTGGGTTTTCCTTTGAGGTATTGCCTACCCGCCTACTTGTACCCGTCGGGAGCCTTTTCTACACTCGGATCATGCGCTTTTTTATTAAGGAGACCGCCATGACCTTACTGTTCGACACTACAATCGAAGCGACTCCCGCCTACAGTAACCATGCCAAGTGGGACTGCGAAGCGGATGAGGTCCGCGACTATGTCGAGCGGGTGGTTCGCGAAAACTACTCGTGTGACGATCTTATTCGGGGGACCCCAGGGGGTATCGCGATTAAAGTTACCTTCCATACCGATGGGGACGATGACTACGGCTGTTCGCCCTCATCGACGTTCTCGCTTGTCACAGAAGTCGCTGACATGGTTGCCTTTTTGGATATGTATCACGATGAACCGCTTGATGGGACCAATTTTTTCATCCCGACGGAAGCGATTGAACGCGTCAGAGCGGGCGAATCGGCTGATGATGTATTAACGGACGAAGAAAAAGAAACCGTGTTCGACATGTATTTAGCCTATCTCGCTTGGGGAATTTTGGAGTCGGAAAGTACCCCACATTCGGTTGCGTTCTCTTTCGGAGAGGTGATAGGTAAAGAAAAAGTGGTGTTCGTACTCCCTGAATTTGACAGGTATTTTGATTGGGAGGCGGATAAATGGAGGGTGACCTCCTTGGCCCAATCGCTCCATGCCGATTTTCAGGAAGCTTTGGAGGCAATGTCGGCGAGCGACATCCTAAAAGCCCTTTTTGCTCAGGTGCCACGTTTTGAGGATCGTGTGTACTTTAGTAAGGTGCTCAACGTGCTCGGAATTCGTATTGAGGTGGGAGCGGATACACTCTACGGGTGGTACGAGGGAGACGATTTGGACACCAAAGCAGCTGCACTCACCGAACGCTTAATCAAAGAGCACAAAGAAAATTTTCCGGACTTGTACGAGTCGGAAGAGGATGAGTACGATGACGAGTATGACGAGGATGAGTATGCCGATGAGGATGCGGTGAACGACGAGGTAGACGCTTCGAAGGTTGACGCGGTTAGCGAATCAACGAAAGTTAAGTCCTAAGCCTCTCCTCTTGTCTGACCGGATTCGGGGTGGTGCTACGCTTAGACTTTAGGCGTTAAAGCAACACAGGGCGCTAGTTTAGCGCCCTATTTTTTAGGTTTCGTGGCACCGTCAAAGCGCAAGCGTTACAGCTTACCTGAGGCAATACGCTCTTTAAGATCCAGCACTTTGGCTTCAATCGTTTGGGAGAGCGCAATGAACGCGCTATCGTCTTTGCCGGTGGGGTCCTCGAGCCCCCAGTCCTCACGGTATCGGCACGGCAAAAACGGGCAATGGACGTTACAGCCCATCGTGATCACGATATCGACCGGTGGCAGCTCGGAAATCAGCTTGGGATACTGGTTTTGGGTCATATCGATCTGATAGTGCGTCTTGAGGATACGTACAGCGTCTGCATTGATAGTGTCGTGGGTTTCAGTGCCACCCGAGTAACTGGTAAACACGTCGCTCGCGAACGCTCGAGCGAGTGCTTCGGCCATTTGGCTGCGACACGCATTGTGCACGCAGTTGACACTCCCCATGCCTAAAGGCAGGGGATTCT
>CAJJMF010000192.1 GCA_905192805.1 uncultured Sutterella sp.
AGTTGCAACCGTATTGAGGTCAGAGATCATTACTCTGGCCTCTTTTCTTTTGGGCGATCGCGTTGGATTGCAAGCGCTCCTTGCTGTAACACCCCAAAAAAACAAAAGGGCTTTGCGCAAAACAAAGCCCTTTGCCCGAGCGATCACTCGGATCGCTTACGCTGAGCAAATTACTTGCCAGCGGGAACGTGGCACATCAAGCAGTTGAAGCGTTCGCCAGCCAACTTGCCGTCCTTCTGGTGGGACTGCGGAATCTGCATCTTCTGAGCCGGGGTAGCCGTCGCTAACTGGTGGCACATCTGGCAGGGGTTGGGCTGACCGTCAACGATCTTGTAGTCATTCACGGGATGGGGAATGGTCATACCAGCCTGAGCGGCAGCGATCATACCCGTCATCAAAGCAGCGGCAGCAACTTTAGCTAAGACGTTCATAATTATCTCCTGAAAGAAACGTCGTTAAAATTCACTACGGCCTATCGATAGTATGGGTGCCGTAGTGCGGGGCACGGCTTCGGTCGGGTTGTTATGTTGTGTCCGACCGAAACCTGTAAAAGGGGTCACCGATCCAGGAATGGGAAGGATTACTTCTTCACCTGGTGGCACATCAAGCAGTTAAAGCGTTCCGGAGCCAAGTCACCGTTTTTCTGGTGGGACTGCGGAATCTGGGTCTTCTGACCCGGGGTAGCCGTCGCTAACTGATGGCACATACGGCAGGGTTGCGGCTGACCTTCCACGATCTTGTACGCATCAATCGGATGCGGAATCTGCGGGGGACCGGCGTGAGCAACAGCAACAGCCGAGAGCATAAGGAGGGTAGCGGCAGCTTTCTTAAAGACGTTCATGATTATCTCCTTTGACGTCATATTTTTTCATTCGTTTCCCTAATTGGAAGGCGAGGGAATCTTCAGGGCAGATCTGAATACAGCGTCCGCACTGTAAGCACTCTCCACGGGGAATTTGACCCGTATGGCTCAATTCCTTGAAACGAATAATTTGTGGTTCGGGGCATACACGGATGCAATCACCACAGCGAGTGCAGGAATCCGTGTCGAACTTAATTTTAATATAAGGTTTGGGATTAAGTCGACCGATCAGTGCCCAAAATGCACCTAACGGACACAAATGGCCACACCAGCCTTGACGGGCCACGGCGACATCCAACGCAAACACACCGAGCGCTGCGGCTACTGCCCAAAGGCCTGTACCGAAAACGAGGTCTCGCCAAAGGAGCGCTTGCGGGCTCACGGTTTCAAACGCGGCCGTTCCGGTGAAAAAACTCGCAACAAGTGTTACAAGTGCAAAGGCGTAACGCAAACGGTTATCAAAACGCATTACGTCGGCCTGAAAGCCCAAACGACGACGCACCCAGTCGGCGGCTTCCGTCACCAAATTCATGGGGCAAATCCAGCCACAAAAAACGCGTGACCCAAGGAGCCCATAGAGCCCCACGACAATCCCTGCGCCGATGAGGGCGCTTACTGTGGGTAAATGGGCTGCCGCGAGGCGCTCCAACATCGCAAAGGGGTCGGTCAAGGGCACGGTCCCTAAAATCTTGGAGTTCGAGAGCGTCCCATCCAAGACGGGGCGGTTGGCGATCGTCAAACCCCAGCGGGCAGTGGCGATAAAAAGGAGCAACACCGTCACTTGCACCAGATGGCGCACGAGGCTATAGCGACTCCGAACGAGTCGCTCTTTGAGGCCCACGGGGGGTGGCAAATGCCGCACCGGCTTTTTCCCGGCTTGGGGAGAAGCGTCCGCCGTGCGCGTCGCTAACGTTACGTTAATCGTCGAATCACTCATAGCGCATCGCATTGAGGGTATCGAGCCCTCCGGGTTTCGTGGTGTCAATCGTGGGGGCGGCGGGCGCCGCATCACGTTTATTTTTATCGTCATCGGCCCCTAACCAACCGAGACGATAGTGACGCCCAATTTGTCCTAAAACGTGATCGCGGTCCGCCACTTGAATCGCTGCTTTGTCCGTGGGACAAGCTTTTTCGCACATCCCACAGCCCGTGCATTTCTCCGGGCGAATCACCGGTAAAAACATTGCATGCTTACTTAGGTTGCGTGGTTGCGTTTCAATCACGATCGCTTTGTCGGATTCCGGACATTCGCGATAGCACACCTCGCAACGCAAACCCTGAAAGGAGAGGCAGGACGCGGGGTCAATGAGTGCAACGCCCATTTTCGCGTCTTGAATACGCTCGAGCAGGGGCGACAAGGCCCCCGTCGGACAAGCCTTCATACAGGGGATGTCTTCACACATGTAGCAGGGCGTCTCACGCGGAACGAAAAAGGGCGTCCCATTGGGCGCAGGATCGTTCGGGGTCGCGAGGCGTAACGTATCGTAGGGACACGCCGTCACGCACTGACCACAGCGTGAGCAGGCTGCACTAAACGATTGTCCGGGTAACGCACCAGGCGGTCGGGGTGCCCATCGGGCTTCGGTGTCACGCGCGGTGACAAGTCCGAAGCTTAACGATACGACAACGCCCGCGGCAGAGAGTTCTACCGCGCGCGTTAAGACCTGCCGGCGAGTTACCCCCTTGGGCGTTTGTTCACTCATAGGGGGGTAGACTCAGTTTCTCTGTTAGTGCCATTAGGCTTTAGTCACCTTCACGGCCGTCTTCTTGAAGTCCGGTTCAAGCGAGATCGGGTCGGCGGCGTCAATCACCACGGCGTTCGTCTTCACCTTCGGATCAAAGAAGGCGAGCCAGGTCATGCCGCGCGGCATGATCATACGCACCTTGGTTTCGACCGCAGCCTTGCATTCGCCGTGACGGCTCTTCACTAAGGCCAGATCGCCACGCTTCAAGCCACGGGCTTCGGCGTCCTGCGGGTTCATATAAAGCACCGCTTCGGGCTGGGCACGGTGGAGTTCTTCCACACGACCCGTCATCGTGCCGGTGTGCCAGTGTTCCAGAATGCGACCCGTCGAGAGCCACAAATCGTAGTTCGCATCGGGTTGTTCCACGGGCGCTGCGTAGGGACGGAAGAAAATCTTTGCCTTACCCGGGATCTTCTTGGCTTGGGTGTTGGTAACGCCCTTTAAGTCGCCAAACGCCAATTCCTTCATCAAGGGACCATAGAAGAGGTTATCGGCCTTCGCATAGGGGTCGTACTCGGTGTTAAAGCGGTACGGCGTTTCCTTCCCATCAACGACCGGCCACAAGAGACCACGGGTCTTCGGGGACTGATACGTGTCGAAGTCCGCTAAGTCGTGGGCATGACCAACCGTGAATTGACGGTATTCGTTAAACATCGCCTTTTCCGGGAAGTAGGGGAGGTTCAACGCTTTACCCGTCGCGTTCAATTCGCCCTTATAAAGCGGATCGGGCCAGACGGCTTGACGCTTATCGTTCGGGGCAAAAAGCACATCAAAGAGCGTGCTCTCAGGCGTGTAGCCCATCGCCTTGGCGGCCTCTAAGACGTCCGGCAGGGCGTCGTTCGGCACCCCCTTGACAGGTTGTGCGCCCCAGACTTCTTTGAGCGTAAAGCGCTTGGCAAATTCCATCATCATCCACACGTCGGTGCGGGCTTCACCTGGGGCTTCCACCAACTGGTGCCAGCCTTGGGTGCGGCGTTCGGCGTTCCCGTAGAGACCCCACTTTTCAAAGTGCGCGGCAGCCGGGAGAATCAAGTCCGCGACGCCCGCCGAGAAGGTCGGGTAGATATCGGAGACGACCACAAAGTTTTCCGGATCGCGCGCCCCCTTAATCCAGTGCGTATTGTTGGGCGTGCTCTGGAAGATGTTGACGACCTGCGTCCAAACGAAGTTGACCGACTTGTCTTCCAAACCACGCATGATGTCCATTAAGGCGGTCCCGTTCTTCGGGTTCAACGTACCCGCGGGCAAGGCCCAGAGTTTTTCGGTCGCTTCACGGTGCTTCGGGTTGGCGACCAACATGTCGGCCGGCAAGCGATGCGAGAAGGCACCAACTTCACGGGCGGAACCGCAGGCCGAGGGCTGACCGGTGAGCGAGAAGGCGCCGTTACCGGGTTTAGCGTGTTTCCCTAAGAGTAAGTGAATCGAGTAGACCAATTCGTTGGCCCACACGCCACGCTGGTGCTGGTTAAAGCCCATACACCAGTAGCTCATCATGTTGCGCTTCGGATCGCACACCAAGTCCGCCAAGTCCATGAGCTTTTTCTTAAACGTTTCGAGCGATTCGTCAGCGTCC
>CAJJMF010000193.1 GCA_905192805.1 uncultured Sutterella sp.
CTGGGGCTACCCTTGAGTCCACGGCGACGACCTTGGGTCTTGAATCCCGCCAGGGGGACTTGACGTTGACGAACGCCATCGTGACGGCGGAAACGGCAGGCATGCTCAAGGCTCAGTCGGATGTCCTGATGGATAACACGACGTTGAATGCCAATTCGTTATCTGTCACAGCGACGGCGAACACGATCAATGCCCAAAATGCTGTGAGCACGATCACGCAAGGCGCAACACTGTCTGCAGGAGAGTCGATTGACTTGAGTTCGACCGCTTCTGGTAAGGGCGAGCTCACGGCTGGTGCCTTGACGGCAACGGCAGGCACAGATCTGCTTGCGAACAAGTCAGTGTTGACGACCACTACGGGTGACTTGGGTATGACGGCTCAAGCGGGTAAGTTTGTGACGCAAAATGCCCACTTGGTTAGCGTTGCGGCGATTGACTTGTCTGCGCGTCAAGACATTGATGTCGTGAATACGAACCTCACGGCCAACCGTCTGGATGTCGACGCAGGCACGAAGTTTGATGCGACGTCGAGCCACCTCACAACGACCCAGAATGCGGATATCGATGCTCAGAGCGCTGAGTTCGATCAGGCGAGCGCTCGTGTGAGTGGTGATCTCAAGGTCACGACGGCAAGCACGCTCCTGATGACGAGCTCGAACGTTGACACGGCAGGAGCAACCTCGCTTAGCGCGGGTAGCGATATTACGCTTGACAACGCGGTGCTCGCTTCGGGCACGCTTGACGTGCACAACACCCAGGGTAATATCAGCGCCAGAGAAGTGGCCTTAACGACGCGTTCTGAAGTGTCTGAGGGTGCTGTGTCGATGACGTTACTCTCCGACGCAGGTTCCATTGACATGCAGTCGTCTCAAGTGAGCGCCAGCGATGGGTTCCATGCGACAGCGGATCAGGACTTAACGGCCTCGTCGATGCATCTGAACCTCGCTGAGGGTGGGGTGCTCTTAAAGGGTACCCACGGTAACCTTAATTTGCAGTCGGTCGAAGGGCTCTCCGGCGAATACGTTCGCTTAACGGCCGGTCAAGAGGTGCTCATGGACCGCTTGGCTGTACAAGCCGACGAACTCTTCCAGGTGGTGGCAGAAGGTAACCTTTCGGCCCGTGGCCTAGAAGTGGAACTCGGTAATGGCGAGCAGGGTGGTAATCTCTACCTCTCCGCGTTGACGGGCTCGGTGAACTTGACCGATTCGCACATTACGGGCGACGTGGGCGCAGTGAACCTCAATGCTGCCCATTCGGTGAACGTCGAAAACGTCTTTGACCGCGATAAGGGCTTTGAAGCCGATGCCGTTACGTTGACAGCGGGTGATAACGTCAATTTGGGTACCCAAAGTGCCGTGATCCAAACGACTGGCGACGTGACGATGGCAGCCAATACCCTCAATGCGGGCACGTTGGTAGGCGGTACGGATATCCGCTCGAGCAACGGCAGTGTGAGTTTGATGGCTCGTACGGGCGAACTCAACGTGGGCGCGGCGACAACCTTGCATGCGAACAACGCGACGTCCTTAACGGCTCAGGGCATCCACATTGCAGACGACAGCTCGTTAGTGGCTGGTCAAACCATGACACTCAACTCGGGTCGTGACGTGTCGGTGACGGGTGACGTTGAAGTATTGGGTCGTACGGTCGATACGACGGCTCAAGCAGGCGATATCACCCTCTCGGGTAACGTGGTAGTGGGCGATAAGCTCGCTTCGACGCAAGCCTCCGATGTGACGTTGCAGGCCAGCGGTAGCGTGATGCAGCTCGAAGGTGAAGGTCAGACGGGGCTTCGTGGTCGCAACTTGTCGATCGTCTCAGGGGGCGAATTGAAGCTCGACGCGTATGCTGACAGTCAATCTTCGGGTAACGCCTTTAATAACGTTACTTTGGACGTTGCTCGCGATATTCGCTTAGGGTTGGCGGATCGTTCGATGACGACCTTGGCGATCAATACCGATCGTGGTGGGGCCGTTCAGGGCGATTTGGCGGTCCACGCTCAGCGTACTGGGCTTACCCTCGCGAATGCGGTAACGGGCTCTGAAGATACGTCCCTCATCGCTCGCTCGATTACGGGCTCCAGCGTCACCTCGGTGGACACCGTTGGTTTAAGTACCTCGGTGTATGACCAGAGTTCTGGTGATGGTGTTCGTATGACGGGCGACGTGAAGGGCTCCGTGACGAAGATCTTCACGAACACGGGCAATATTGACCTTGACGGCACGGTGCAGTCGACGGACGGTAAGCTCGAAATCTACCGTCAGGCGACCTCGACCCCTGGCTTAGTGACGTTCAACCATATCGAGTCCTCGACTACAGCAATGGTCTATAACGGTACGGGTAACATCATCGGTAATACGGGTCACTCCGTTGACACGATGTACCTCGTGACGGGTAACCGTGGCCTGGTGGTGGGTCGTAACAGCTTTACGTCCGACTTCAGCAAGGTGGGTGTGGTCCAGTTGGGTGCCAACTTCACGCCGCAATTAGGAACGGACTTCCTTGCGGACGGTAACGCAACGGTTCGTGTCGTGGACGAATTGCCGTTCATTAACGGTTCGAACATGATGCTTGAATACGCACAACGCGATATGACGAGTTCGATGGTGACGACACCGACCCCGTCGAGCGTGAGTGCGGTTTCGACGCCAGCTACCCAGTCGGTGACGAGCCTTTCGTCAGTGAACTCGTCCGTTGTTGAAGCTCCAGTGAGTGTCGAAACGTTGGCTCAAACGGACGCGGCTCAGGATACGAACAGCGCTCCGGTGACGAGTGAAACGATGGCTTCGACTCAGACGCCCACTTCGACGCTCATCTCCGTGAATCGCACCTCGCTCACGTCGATTAAGCCTTTAACGGCCGAGATCGTGAATGTGACCGAAGGCTTCACGGATTCGGTGGGTACGAAGGAAATGACCCAGGATCTGATCCCGAGTCTCTTCAACTTTAACGTTGAAGCGACACCGGAAAGCGCTCCGCGTGAAACGCAACCTAACGTCTCGTCGTTAGAGTTGCCCAGCACGTTTAGCGTGATCCAGAGCGTGTCGGATCCGACGGCAAACGTCGAGTTACAGCCCACGGAAGAGGAAAACGCACGTTCTCCGATTTCCTTCTCGGACACGGTAATTGACTTAAGCTCGGGGGTTCGCAAAGTTTCACGGAACTAAGCGATCTGACCGATTGAAGTCTTAACCCAAACCAACGCCAGCTCTCTTCGGATTGCTGGCGTTTTTTTAGAGGCCTTTCGGTTGAGAGCGCTTTAAAAGGAAGTCACGTAATTCGATGGAGTAGGGGGTGAGCCGCTCGGTCTCAACAGGCGAGACGAGCTGTAAGTGGCGACTGGCCCATGCATCCGTCAAAGCAATGGCCTTGAGACCATCGGACCTATTTTGACGGAACGCTTGTTCACTAATCACCCCGATACCGACGCCTGCTTTGACTAACTCCAAAAGAATCAACTGGTTGTCAACCTGAATGCGCGGTTTAATGGGTTGTCCTAAGGTGCGTGCGTGTTCAAAGAGGAATTGCTGCATGGCACTACCTTGAACAAGCGATACAAAGTCCCAAGATAGGGTTTGAGAAAATTGAAGGGCATCGTAATGAGCCAAGGGATGTTGTTCGGGGGTTACCAGTACAAGCCGATCTTCCCGGTACGCATCAAAGCGCAACTCAGGGTATCGATTGCTGGATACACATACGCCAAAATCCGCCTGTCCTTCTCGAACAGCCTCGACGACTTTAGGCGAGGGCATTTGTTCCAAAACGACCTGTACTTGGCGATGTTTGGCCATAAATTGCGCAATGTCTTTGGGTAGGTAGTCAATCGAAGCACCGTAGTTGGCCACAATTCGAACGATGCCTTGTTCCCGATGGGCATAAGGAGCGAGAGCATTCTCTAAATCCACCATCAACGAGGTTTGTGCCTTGGCGTGACGATACAGAATCATCCCCGCAGTCGTCAGCGTTAATCCACGGGCTTCACGTTCAAATAGCTTGACTCCCAGCTCTTCTTCAAGATTTTTCAGCCGAGCCGATGCTGAGGAGGTGGATAAAAACACACGTTGAGCCCCTCGAGTCAAATTTTGTTCATCCGCAATTGCCAAAAATAGACGTGTATCAACAAGAGAAAAATGGTACATCGTTCGTAAAATCCGAATGCT
>CAJJMF010000194.1 GCA_905192805.1 uncultured Sutterella sp.
GAGTAAAATTCCGAGGCTCTACTCTCGCGAATTGCTCGTCAAGACCCTCTATGGTCGTGCCAAAGAGTTTTTCACCCTTTATAAGCGTGTACTTGAGGAAGCGGGGATGCTCAGCAATGTACACAGTGTGGTGCTTACTGGGGGCGGTGCAAATCTACCAGGCATTGATGAAGTGGCGGCCGAGGTGTTCCTTGTGCCCGTCCGTGTAGGACGTCCGCAATATGTTCAAGGACAACCTGGGCTCATTACGATGCCGGAAGCGAGTGTTGTGATGGGGTTGATTTCATCAGCTGGTGCACAATTGGCTCGTGGAGACGAGCACCGTTATCGCCCCAAACGACTCTCCAATCGTTTTGGATGGATCAAAACCCTGTTTACAGGTGATTACTAAAATTTTTTTCGCTTAGACGGGGCGCTCATTACACCTATGTGCCCCAATCTGGGCAATAATTGAAAGATTAAATACTGAGAGGTCAACCATGCCTTATGAAATCCTGCAAGAAATTGATCCCCTCACTACCGTGATTAAAGTGATCGGTGTTGGTGGCGGCGGCGGTAATGCCGTTGAACACATGATTGCCAATGGCGCTGAGGGTATTGAGTTTATCGCTGCGAATACTGATCATCAGGCTTTGCAACGCTCGCACGCTCATGTGAATATTCAGCTCGGTTCAACGGGCTTGGGCGCGGGGGCAAAGCCCGAAGTCGGTGCCGCGGCCGCGAACGAAAAGCGTGAACAGATTGCGGAAGCGATTCGCGGTGCGAATTTGCTCTTTATTACGGCAGGTATGGGTGGTGGCACCGGTACGGGTGCTGCACCGGTGATCGCGGAAGTGGCTAAGGAATTAGGCATTTTAACGGTTGGTGTGGTCACGAAACCCTTTAGCTTTGAAGGGTCTCGCCGTATGCGAGTGGCAGAGCAGGGGATTGAAAACCTCAAGCAGCACGTTGACTCCATCATCGTGATTTTGAACGAAAAGCTCGAAAGCGAATGCCCGAAGGGCGCCACGATGAAGGAATGCTTCGCGATGTCCAACGAAGTGCTCTACAAGGCCTGTGTGGGTATTGCGGAATTCATCCACTTACATGGTGTGATTAACGTTGACTTCGAAGACGTTCGTACGGTGATGAGTGAACGTGGTACGGCCATCATTGGTTTGGCCACGGCCTCGGGTCCCGATCGTACGCGTGTGGCTGCCGAACGTGCTATCACGTCGCCGTTGTTGGAAGGCTCCAACTTGCAAGGGGCGCGTGGGTTGCTCGTATACTTCCGCGGTGGCGAATCCATGACCTTGGACGAAGTGCGCGAAGCGATGTCCACGTTGAACACGTTCGTACACCGTTCGGCCACCGTTATTTTCGGTATGGCGATCGACGAAGAAATGGGCGACGATGTGCGCGTCACGTTGGTAGCCACTGGGTTAGATCATCCGTTGGATCCGACCGAAACCCGTCCGGGTCGCACGAATGCGCAGTTCTTACTCAATGCCGATGCGGAAGAGCAGAGTGCTGACACGCCTACTATCCGTATCCCGAGTTATTTGGGTGGGTCGGGTACGACGTTTGCGCAACCTGCTCCGGCTCCGAGCGTGGAAACGCCGGCAGCGGCTACCCCTGAAGCGGAAGCACCTGCCGCGTCTCAGCCCAGTGCGCCGAGCGTTGAAGAGCCCAAAGATGACGGCGTGCCGAGTTTCTCTATCCCGGCGTATTTGCGTAAGTAACGCGTTCGTCTGAAACCGTTCTCTCCGAACACATTATGTTGGAATGCCGCTCGTGATTTCGTTCGGGGCGGCATTTCCATTTTTCAAGGACTTAGGGCACTATGTTTAAACAGCGAACTCTTAAAGAAAGCGTGCAGGCAACGGGGATTGGTCTACACAGTGGGCGCAAGGTCCGCTTAACCCTACGCCCTGCGCCCGTCGATACGGGGATCATTTATCGTCGCGTGGACCTCAATCCTCCGGTGGACATTCCAGCCTATCCCCTCAATGTCAACGATACCCGGATGGCGACCACGGTCAATATTGGCAATGTGCACGTCTCGACCATTGAGCATTTGATGAGTGCCTTGAATGGTTTGGGCATTGATAATCTGTATGTGGAAGTGGATGCCTCCGAAATCCCCATTATGGATGGCTCTGGCGCGAGTTTTGTCTTTCTCTTACGAACCGCGGGGATTGTGGAGCAGGACGCCCCTAAGCGTTTTGTGCGCGTGTTAAAACCCGTTGAAGTGCATGAAGGTGACAAGTGGGCGCGATTGGAGCCTTGGAACGGTTTTCGCTTAAGTTTCTCGATTGCCTTCGGTCATCCTGCCATCGACCAGACGGTGCAGATGGCGGATGTCGATTTCTCCAAAACCTCCTATGAGCAAGCCATTTCGCGCTCGCGCACTTTTGGTTTTGTGCAGGATGTGGAGATGCTTCGCCGTATTGGATTAGCCCAAGGGGGCTCGTTAGGGAACGCGATTGTGATGGATGAGTTCCGTATCCTGAACCCCGAAGGGTTACGTTCTGACGACGAGTTTGTGAAGCACAAGATGCTCGATGCGATGGGAGACTTGTATGTGTTAGGTCATCCCCTCTTGACGTACTACCGCGCGCATAAGTCGGGTCACGGACTCAATAATCAGCTTTTACGTGCGTTATTGGATGCACCTGATTCCTGGGAATGGGTCACGTTCGAACACGAACAAGACTGCCCGATTGATTTCTGGCAAGAGTCGAGCGACGGAGACTTAGATCGTCGTGTGGACGTGCGCGCCTAAGCGCCACCATCCCAAGGGAACAAGGCCGTAGGCGCTTGATAGCAGTCTACGGCCTTTTTCATTGACGTTTTAGGGTTCGAGAGGGGGCGTCTCCGAGGTCTTTGCTGTCGAGGTGTCCGTCGCCGGCTCCTCTAATTCGGGTGGGGCATAGAGACGTAAGGCGAGGGTGCGTGCATCACACGAATCACTCACCAACGCTTCGAGTGCCTCCACGAGCTGCGTGAGTCGCTCTGGGGTGGGAGGGGGAAACGCCTGCGCCGTGGGGGACTCACCGTCACTTTGTGCCTGATGGAGCTCGGCTTGAATCAACGTCACTAGGGCCTCCTTCATATTCGCAGGCGCCAAGGTTTTACTGAGCGTGATTAAGGAGCGCCGCAAGGACGTATCATAGGTTTTGTCGATCAGCGCTTCCAGGGCCAAGTGGCCACGCAATGAGGTCACCGTGGATGGGGTCGGTTGACTATCCTCAGGCGGCTCGTGTTCCGGTGACGTCGCTAACGACGGCGGGTCCTCGGACTGGCTAATGTCATGGGGGCGCGTTTGGGCGATGTGCTGTTGCCAGCGCACTACTGACGGGGGTAAGGGGCGCTTGGGCGCCTCCGGTTGTGGCTCCGCTTTGGGCTCATCTTCATCCAAGTTGGGGGGAGCATAGAGCTTCAACGCTAAGGAATGCACATTGTCGGTGTCCTCTAAATGCCAGAGCGCATCGCTCAGTTCGCTGATGCGGGCTGAGATCGTTTGTATCTGTGACAGGGCACGAGGTTCATGCGTGGGGAGTGCGAGCAACGTGCGATTCAACTCTTCTAATTCTTCGGTAATCAACTTACGCAATGCCTGAGTTTCGTCCTGGGGTGCCAGTGTTTGACTCAGTGTCTCCAAGGACTGGCGTAGCGCACGGTTCTGGGTGCGTGATAACAAGGCCTCAAACGCTAAGTGTGCGCGTAAACTCGTGGGCGGCGTAGGCACAGCGACCCGTTCCGGTTCCTTCTCTTTGACTGGGAAGACCGTTTCGACGAGATAGTTGGCCGACTCTTCAGGGTGTTCTTCGACTTGGGCGATCGCGTTTTGGAGTTGCCCCAATGTTGCTTCGTATTGGGCCAGATCCTCTGCCAAGAGCGCACGTCGTGCCATTTTTTCTAGGACTTTGGCGCGAGCCCCAGGAATCCAATCCGGAATATGTCCCCCGGAGCTACTTGCTTCCAAGCGATCAAACTCCTCGGGAGTCAGGTTACGCCCTAGTTCGTCATCGAGTTGTTCGATGGCGGTTTTGAGCTCGAGTTGCTTTTGCACATTTTTGTTCGTGAGCTCCCCAATCGTCTGACTTAAGTCTTCGGCCATCGTCTCAGGGCTCGGTTTGAGCA
>CAJJMF010000195.1 GCA_905192805.1 uncultured Sutterella sp.
CGGTCAACCTGCGTACGCTCGTGCGCGCACGGCGCATGGGCTGCGAGGACGATGGAAAGACCGGCATGAAGTCAAAGGAATTCGCCACACGGGTGGGGTCATTACAAATGAAGGCAACCGTATCGCCCGGTTTAATCCGATCGCGCAAAGGGGCCGAGCCAATCGGGTGCTCAATCGCCTCCAATACACTCCCTTTAATGTCCGTAATCGGGGTAAAGGCACGCGTACGGATTTCTTTCATCACGAGCGAATCGTCTAAGGTGAAGGTTTGCGTTCCGCGTCCATAGGCATAGGTATAACTGGCTTGGGTCATGATTATCCTTGAGGGCTAGTACCACTCTGGTGGTATTTATAATGGTTTCTAACCTAAAATAGGTATAGGACTAATTATGCGCCAATGCCCTTCGTTTGCCAGTCACAAAATGCGCGAACCCCACAGTTTCTCGACGCATATCAAGAAGCGTGGGAGGAACGTGAAAATCTTTACCATTCGGTATTACTTTTATCGTCGCTTCGCCGCAATCGCTAGAGAGAGCTTACGGTTAACGCGATCGCCGGTTTACCTGGTCGCCGCCCAAAAGGAAAGCCTCGCTATCGAAATAACGAGGCTTCTCGTGAGAAAGTCGGGACGCGTAGGAGGCGTTTTTGTCACCCCATTAATTCCATTCCCAACGGTATAAGAGGTCCAACGTCGTGTCGTCGTCCCATATCCCTTGGAGGTAGAGACGTGGCAGCAGTCGGTAGCGTAGCGTGAAGGTCGCGAGGGAATCAAAGACCCCCACACCGTACTTCAATTGAAGTCGCGGTAAGAGGTTGCCTTTGACGACCACCTTCGTTTTATTCCCTACACCTTCGCTCGTGACTTGTAAATCACGAATCCCGAAGGCCTTCCCAATATCGCCCACAATGCCTGAGGTTTGCGAGAGCCCCATCCCTAAGAGCGCCGAGGCGACCGCCTGACCGTCGTTCCCTGTCGAGCCCAACCCCTGACCGCGTAAGAGGTAGGAGAGGGCTTCTTCTTGACTTAATGCCGGGGTCGAGAAAATCGTCACTTTGGGTTGTGAGGCGGAGCCACGTACGCGTAAGCCCGCCGTCACGTTGTCTTCGGTGGCGTTCGGATCACGAATGGCCTCTAAATTGAGGTAGGGATTATCCAAGGGGCCCGAGAAGAGAATTTCCCCCTTCGTGATGTTGAGCGCTTGCCCATAGGCAAAGAAACTGCCGTTGCGCAGATTCACCGAACCGTTTAAGCCTAACCCTTGATTGGTTTGTCGCATCGACAATACCCCTTCCAAGCGGGCTTTGAGGTTAAAGGCATCGACCATGAGGCGGGGCCCAATGGTGATCTTTAACGAGCTGCGAATCGGCATCCCCGCGGACTTGGGCGTAATGGGCGTGAGGTCACGTTTGAGCATCACTAAGTCGCTCGAGGGTTGTATGGCGCTATCGGGCAACTCTTTGACCGTAATCTGTCCTTTCGGGATCACGACTTCCCCGGTGACATCGATGCCGGCGTTACTCGCCATCACGGTCACGTCCGCGCCCATTTCGAGTTGTGCGTAGGGCGGAATCGTGAGCCCCATCGTTTCATCGCGCCCATCGCGACGCGTGACGACATGGACTTTGGCTTGCGGATCGGCCATATTGCTCCAATCCGCAGACCCCGTAATCGCGAGTTCGCCTTCGTTTGTGCGGACCACCCCGTCGAGCGTCGAGCGGTTTCCGTGAAAGAGAAGCGTAATATCCGAGGGTTCAATCTTTAAGGGCACTAACCCGTCACGCACGTCAATGCCTTGGAGTTGAAGTTGCCCCGTCACGAGTGGGCTCTCTAAGGTGCCACCCAGCTTTAAGTTCGCCACCGCTTTACCGTCCACCGATTCGCCGGTCGTAAAGAGCTGATTCAAAATGCCGAGCGAATAGGGCTCTAAGGTAATCGTCCCCGCGAGGGTCTTACGTTTGGCTAAGTCTCCAAGCGTCACCTGGGCCGTGAGTTTCCCGTTATTTTCGGGCACTACCGCTAACTGGGCGGTGATCCCTTGACGGGTGGTTTTGGCATTTAACGTAACCGAGGTGAATTTCGCGGATAAGGGGCCTGAGTCCGTTTGGCGAACCAAGCGGATCCCATGGTTTTCAATCGTGGCGTTCACTTCAGGTAAGCCTTGCGCGTTGGTGTTCCAGCTCGCTTTGACGTCCCCGGTGAAAATCCCTTCGAGCGTTAAATCGCGATCCACAAAGCGTGAGAGCGACGCTAAATCAAAGCGCTTTAAGCTTAAGGTCGCCTGGCCACTGGGGCCCACGCGTGCCGGTTTCACCAAGCAGACTTGGTTGGGGGTGTCAATGACGACTTTCCCACGACGCCCCGTCGCGAGGTTTTCCCAGCAGTGCGCCCCCAACGTCACCTGAGCGGTTTTGAGGTTGGCTTCAATGGGTAAACTCGCTGTCGTGACGTCACCCACCTGCGTTTGAATCGCCACATCGCTTAATTTGCCACGCCACGTGGCAAAGTCGCGCGAGAGCGCACCCGTGACGATTGCCTTTAAGGGCGCTGGACCATCCACCACGGAGAGGGCTAATTGATGACGGGCAAGGGTCCCCGAGAGCGCTGCTTTAATTTCGCTAAAGCGCATCGGATCGTTATTACCCGCATCGTCGTCTTCCCCGACCGTGAGGTGACTTAAGAGAAGCGTCAAGGGGGTTGCCCCTTTGGATACGCCAAACGACCCCTTTAGGGCCCCCGATTGAATGCGAGCAAGGCTCGCTTGGTTGGCACCGCGTACGTCGATATTCTCGAGCGTTAAATCGCTGGTAATGACGGGATTAGCAATCGTATCGGTGATTTCGCCTTTAATAAGCACGTCGCCCGCGATTTTGCCCGAGACTTGCGGCGTAAACGCTTCCAGGTTAGGGAGATGAAGGCTGAGCTTGGCGTCCGCCGAGAGCCCGCCCTTGTAGCGTCCCTTACCTTGAAGTTTGAGCGTATTGTCGCCCCAGCGGAATTCACTCACATCGGCCGACCAGTCGCCTGCGGCACTCGCGCGTGCGCTCGCTTTGAGCGCGGCTTCCCCGTTTAAGAGCGGATCTGCCTTCTTGGCTTTTTGAGCCGTTTTACGCTTGGTTTTGCCCTTAGTTTCCCCCTTGGAGGTGGCGTCTGAGGTGAGGCTTCGCGTGAGGGCACCCGTGAATTTGGCACGCGTTAATTCCACCATCCACGTATTGAGCACGTCTTCCGAAGCGGACGAAAACGTCACTTCCGCTTCGCCCCCGAGTCGCACGGGGGCAGCGGCCGTTAACACGCCCACGTCAAACTTCACCAGGGCGAGTCGAATCGCCCCCGCGAGTTGACCCAACCAATGAAGTTCGCCTTCCATAACGGCGGTACCATCGGGGCTCGTGAGCCCCGTGTCCGTTAATTTGATATGCGAAAGGTCACCCGTCGCATTGAGCGCCACCGACATCGGCTTGATATGTGCCGTTTCGGGGGTTTGAGGGGGTACCAACTTTCCGCGTAACGTCACACGATAGGATTCTCCCTCGGGCGACGTGGCAGGGGCTGGCGTTTGCGTATTGGTTTGGGTATGGGTTGCAATTGTCTTGCCTGACTGGGCGCTCGCCTCCGCGTTCGTCGTCCCGTCGGGCGCAGACGTCGCAGACGTTGCGTTTTTTGCGTTCGCGCTTCTCGGCGTAGTGTCCACCAGATGCGCCACGGACGAGGTATCCGCAAAGCGACCTTCAGCAACGAGACTTAACGTTTGCACCTCAGGGGAGCTCGGTCCCATCGCTAAGCGATCCGCCACGAGTTCCACTTTGAAGGGAAGCCCCGCCGTCGCCAATTCGGTACTCGCATTGAGCGTTAAGGGCGAAGCGCCTTTTAATTCCACCCCTGCGTGGAGTTCACCTCACCCTTAACGGCCAAGGAAAGGCTGGTCATGGAACTCACCGGTTCCACCGGGGTTTTAAGGACATCCGCCAAGAGTTTGCCGGGTTTGAGCCAAGCATTGACGCCAACGGGCACCTTCGCGTCGTTTCCATAGCGGGCACTCAGGAGGGCAGTGGTGCCTTCCGAGAGTTCAAACGCGAAGTGGGGCACCGTGAGCGCTTTTTCCGTTAACTCCGCAA
>CAJJMF010000196.1 GCA_905192805.1 uncultured Sutterella sp.
ACTTCGTCAGACCTTTAATGTAGGCATCCGCGGACTGGCCCGAAATGCGACCAAACGTCACGATATCGGCCTGAGCGTTGGCACCAAGACGGTTACCACCGTGTACGCCACCGGTGACTTCACCTGCAGCGAAGAGCCCCGGAATCGGCTGACCCTTGGTGTCGATCACTTCGGCCTTGGTGTCAATATGCACACCACCCATGGTGTGGTGCACTGCCGGCTGGACCTTCACCGCATAGAAGGGAGCGGTCTTCAGGGCTTGAGGCATGTCGGCACGACCAAAGTCCTCATCCTTGCCCTTGGCCTGTAATTCGCTGTAACGAGCCATCGTGGCGACCAACGCGTCGGCCGGCACATTCATCTTCTTGGCGAGTTCTTCGTAGGTATTACCCGTCACCGCTAAGCCCATGTGGATGTATTCCTGAATTAACTTGGCCTTCTTGCTGGTGGGTTCGTCCCAAACGATCCAAGCGAAGCGACCCGGCTGCTTCAATTCGTTGTTGGAGACGACGTCACGCGTTAAGAGTTCGTTCGTGAAGCGCTTGCCTTGGGAGTTCACCAAAATGGCTCCGTCACCACGGACGCTTTCCGAAATCAACACACCGTCTGGCGTGGCGGTCGGGTGGGCCTGGATTTGGTCCATATCGACTAAGCTGGCACCGGCCTTAAGCGCCAAGGTGATACCGTCACCCGTGGCACCCGCGTGGTTCGTTGTGGCATAGCCCTTGAGGCTTGGTTTGTACTTCGTGACCATGGCATTGTTGGCACCGAACCCACCGGTGGCTAACACGACCGCCTTGGATTCAATCGTATACACTTTGCCGTCTTTGCCTTTGACCTTAACACCAACCACGGCGCCTTTTTTGTTTTTCAAAATTTCTACGGCCTGAGAGTTGCGACGGACTTCGATATTGCGATCTTTCACCGCTTTCCAGAGGGTCTTCATGATTTCGGGACCCACGGCGCTACCATCGGACGGACGGTGCGCACGGTTGTACTTCGCACCCCCGGCACGGCCGACTACTTTCAAGTCGGCACCGAGTGACGTTAACCAAGCCACGGAGTCCTTAGCTTTAGTTGTCATCACACGAACGAGACGCGCATCGTTGATGTCGTGACCACCCTTCATCGTGTCCGAGAAGAACTGGTCGACCGTGTCGGGAATTCCGGCTTCTTTCTGTTGCGGCGTTTCAGCTGCATTGATACCGCCTTCGGCACGGTTCGTGTTTCCGCCAATGATCCCCATCTTTTCCAACACGATGACTTGGTTTCCGAGATCATGCGTGGTCACAGCGGAGGACAACCCTGCGCCCCCCGAACCAATCACGACGACATCGGTCTTGAGGGTTTCGGCATGCACACCGAGGGCACCTGCGAGGGCTAAGGCTAAAACGAGTTTTTTCATGTGTTTGTCTCCAAGGAAAGCGGTTGGCTTTGGCAACCGAAAAAAATCCATAGCGGGCAGTATGCAAAAGTTGCCCCAAGGGAGTCGTGAGACTTTTTTAGGACGGACTTGAGTATTTCTAATGCTTAAGAACTAATGGGACTAGTGAAAAAGGTGGAAAGCCTTAATGCACTAGGAAAAAAGAGGGCACACCATCACCAAGGGCAATGGGACCGTTCATGTCAAGGGTTAGGGAAATCCCTTAGAAAAGAACGCGTAAGCAGAGAGGCTAGAGCGACGTGAACTCTTTAACAAAGTGAAGGGCTCGAGGAGCGGGGGTGCGAGACGCGGGCAGGAAAAAGCCTAAACGGCGTATGGCCCAACTGTCGGTCAATTCCACCACGGCCACTTTGCCTGGATGGTGTTGCAGCGAACTCTGTGGAACGACGGCCACCCCAATACCTTCACTCACGACTTTAATAATGAGATCAAAGCTCGGTAATTGGAGCATGGGTAAGAGGGACGCTCCGGATTGTGTCGCACGCTCTTTCATGGCACTTGACATGGGCGAGAGATGGGAGGTGGTGATTTGTGGATAGATGAGGGCTTGCACGTAGGCAATGGGCTCACTGTGAGCGAGTGGGTGATCGAGCGGTGTGATGAGGACGTGTTTATCGAGTCCGACGTCCCGCACCGACAGGGCCTTGTCTTTGAGGACCTTGGGAGTGATGAGCCCAAAGCCTAAATCCACCGAGCCATCGCGAACGGCTTCTTGCGCATACGCACTACTACATTCAATAAAGCGACAGCGTCCTGGGTGCTTGCGTAGGAAGGTACTAATGAAGGGAGCAAAGTAATTTTGAAGCCCTGTGGTGTTGGAGGCAATCACCAGTTCACGGTCGTCTTCATGCAAAAAACTGGCCATGGTGGCTTCGAGTTGTGCAGCCCCTTCGCTTAGCCGTTTCGCTTCTTTTTGTAAGGCAACGCCGGCGGGCGTCAAGATTAATCCACGAGGATCGCGCACAAAGAGTTGATTGCCGAAGGCTTCTTCGAGTTTTTTCAATCGTAGACTCACTGCAGAGGGCGTGAGTCCCACCATGTCTGCCGCCTGAGCAATATTGAGCGTGTGGGTAAGTGACAGAAAAATACGAAGGTCGTTCAAATCAAAGCGCAGCATAAGTCCCCGTCAGATAAAAAAGAAACCTATTGAAGAGTCTAACAGGTTTGAGGCATTCTTCCTCGTGTGCGTTTAGGCGTTCTATGGGTGGCTCCCGTGCACAACGTCCGAAAGAATATCGCATTATCACATCTTTACGTTATATACGAAAGGGGTAAATCGCTTAACAGGGAGAATGGTCGAAATAGCCTATCAGCGTTGGGAGATACCCGTTTTTTTTGATAAGTTTAACCGAAAGGTTCCCCTTCACCAAAGGGATTACATGAGGGTAGTTTTGACGCTATTTTCACGGGTTGACTAGTCACACAGCCCACAGAACGAAAATTCTGTGCTAAACTTCGTTTTCGTTAAATCCCGACAAATTTTATCGGGTATTGGAATTAACTTTTTTCAAGTGAGATCGATGATGAACGTTAGTAGCTTCAAAATGATGGCTTGTTGTTGTCAGGGAGAGCTTGCGTCCGTCGAATTGTCAATCTCGCCTTTGACCTTTTACGCGTGGCGAGATTAACTCACCACCCTTCTTACTGTTCGTCAGGACGCTGCTACAAAGAGTTGAGCAGCGTTTTATTTTTTTCTGATAACGTCTCTCAACGTGCTTTAAGCGCTTTTGTAGCAGCCCCTCCTGATCGGTTTACCTTATAAAGGAATACGATTATGAAAAACGCTGTTACCTCGATCCTCTTCGCTAGCATCGCCACGATGGGCTTAACGTTGAATGCTCAAGCTGGTCAGCTTGACGATATCAAAGCCGCGGGCACGATTCTTTTGGGCACAGAAGGTAACTACGCCCCTTACTCCTACCATGATGATGCCGGCAAGTTGACGGGTTACGACGTAGAAGTTGGCCGTGAAATTGCCAAAAAATTGGGTGTGGAAGCTAAATTTGTGGAAACCCAATGGGACGGTATGATTGCTGGGCTTGACGCCAAACGTTTTGATGCGGTCACGAACCAGGTTACGCCCACCCCGGCTCGCTTAGAAAAATACCTCTTCTCGATTCCCTACACCTACAACTACGGTGCCATCCTGGTTCACAAGGACAACAATGAGATCAAGGACTTCCCGGACATTAAGGGTAAGCTCATTGCCTCCAACATCACGTCGAACTGGAATCAGATGGCTCAGAGCTATGGCGCCAAGATTTTAGAAATTACTGGCACGGGCGAAGGATTCCTCTTAGTGGCTCAGAAGCGCACCGATGCGGCACTTAACTCGGAAATTGCCCTGCATGACTTCATGAAGCAACAGCCCAATGCTCCTGTCAAGATCGTTGGCCGTACGAAGGAAGCTGTTGTCTCGGCTGTGATGATCCGTAAGGGTAGTGAAGACCTCCAGCAAGCCATCAACAAAGCGATTGAAGAATTGCGTGCCGAAGGCAAATTAAAAGAAATCTCGATGAAGTTCCTCGGCGTGGACGTCTCGAAGTATGATGATGCTCGGCTTTCTAATACAGGTGGTGCGGGACTTGGCCTGTCTATTGCTGAGGAAATTATACATTTACATGGTGGAAAGATTACTGCATCCAGTCAAAAAGAAAACATAAACTTTGTG
>CAJJMF010000197.1 GCA_905192805.1 uncultured Sutterella sp.
CCCGTGAAAAACACATCTCCGGTTTGCCCGTGGTGATGGGCGAACAGGTCCTCGGTATGGTCACCAACCGTGACTTACGCTTTGAAACCCGCATGGACGTGCCGGTGTCGGCCGTGATGACGCCGCGTGAACGCTTAGTGACGGTTCACGAAGGTGCCTCGCTCGAAGAAGCCAAGGAATTGATGCATCGTCATCGCTTGGAACGTGTGCTCGTGGTGGACGAACACTTCAACTTGCGCGGTTTGATGACCGTGAAAGACATCTCCAAGGCGACGGATCACCCGCTCGCTGCGAAAGACTCCAAGGGCCGTTTATTGGTCGGTGCTGGCGTCGGTGTTGGCGGTGGCACGGAAGAACGTGTGGAAAAATTGGTGGATGCCGGTGTGGACGTGATCGTGGTGGATACGGCGCACGGCCACTCCGCGGGCGTGTTGAATCGCGTCAAGTGGGTTAAGCAACACTATCCGCAGTTGCAAGTGATCGGTGGCAATATCGCCACGGCAGCCGCTGCGCTCGCCTTAGTCGACGCGGGCGCGGACGGTGTGAAGGTCGGTATTGGGCCGGGCTCCATCTGTACGACCCGTATCGTTGCGGGTGTCGGGGTTCCCCAGGTCACGGCCGTGAGTAACGTGGCCGAAGCCCTTCGCGACACGGGTGTTCCCTGCATCGCTGACGGTGGTATCCGTTACTCGGGCGACATTGCCAAGGCGATCGCCGCCGGCGCCAATGCCGTCATGATGGGCGGGATGTTCGCCGGTACCGATGAAGCCCCGGGCGAAGTGTTCCTCTATCAGGGCCGCTCCTACAAGTCCTACCGTGGGATGGGTAGCTTGGGCGCCATGGGTAAAGGCTCGGCAGACCGTTACTTCCAGGACAACAACCAAGGCAACTTGGATAAGTTCGTTCCGGAAGGCATCGAAGGGATGGTGCCCTACAAGGGACCGCTCGCCGCGATCATTTATCAAATGATCGGTGGGTTGCGCTCCTCGATGGGTTACTGCGGTTGCCGTACGATCGACGAAATGCGTAGCCGCGCTCAGTTCGTGCAAATCACGACCGCGGGTATGCGCGAATCGCACGTCCACGACGTCCGAATCACGAAGGAAGCCCCGAACTACCGTCAGGAAAACTAATCCTTTTCTGAGGTAATCGCCTCCCGAAAAAACGCACTCTCTGTTCTTTTGATCGAGGGTGCGTTTTTCCTTCACACATTTTGTCGTGTGCGTGGCTCACCCGTGTTAAACTCAAGCTCGCACCGCGCGAGCCAATACGACACTGTCACAAACCGCGCACAACTCTTCAATTGGTCAATGCACGAAGTGCTCACCACTTCAGGCTTGACGTTCACGCAGACGGAAATTCAACAACTCATGTCTCACGATCGCATTCTTATTCTCGACTTCGGTAGCCAGGTCACCCAGTTGATCGCTCGCCGTGTCCGTGAAGCGCACGTCTATTGCGAAGTTCACCCTAACGACGTTTCGGCCGACTTCATCAAAGAATTCAACCCCAAAGGGATTATTATGTCGGGCTCGCACATGAGCGCCTACGAAGAATCCAACGACCAGGCGAGCCCCGCTGTCTTTAACGCGGGCGTTCCAGTCTTAGGGATCTGCTACGGTATGCAGACGATGGCTCAGCAGTTGGGCGGTAAAGTCGAAAGTGGCACGAAGCGCGAATTCGGTTACGCCGAAGTGCGTGCCCATGGACACAGCCGTTTATTGGAAGGCATTGAAGATTTCACGACCCCTGAAGGTCACGGCATGCTTAAGGTGTGGATGAGCCACGGCGATAAGGTGTCGGTCTTACCCGAAGGCTTTAAAGTGATGTGCTCCACCCCCTCGTGCCCGATCGCGGGGATGTTTAACGAAGAAAAGCAATTCTATGCGGTGCAGTTCCACCCCGAAGTGACGCACACCTCCAAAGGTCGCCAGATGTTAGAGCGCTTTGTGCTCGACATTTGTGGTGCCGAACCCTCCTGGGTGATGGGCGACTATGTGAGCGAAGCCATTGAACAGATTCGCGAACAAGTGGGCGACGAAGAAGTCATTCTCGGCCTTTCGGGCGGGGTGGACAGCTCGGTCTGCGCAGCGCTCATTCACCGCGCGATCGGTAAGCAATTAACCTGTGTGTTCGTCGACAACGGGCTCTTACGTAAAGACGAACGTAAGCAGGTGCAAGAAACCTTTGAAAAGAACATGGGCTTGAAGCTCGTCGTCGTGGATGCGGTGGATCGCTTCATGGGCGAATTGGCCGGTATCACTGACCCCGAACAAAAGCGCAAGACGATTGGTCGCGTCTTCGTGGAAATCTTCCAAGAAGAAGCTGCCAAATTAACGAGCGCCAAGTGGTTGGCCCAGGGCACGATCTACCCGGACGTGATTGAATCCGCGGGCGCCAAGACGAAGAAAGCCAAGACGATTAAGAGCCACCACAACGTGGGCGGCTTACCCGATACGTTGCACTTAAAGCTTCTCGAACCCTTACGTGGTCTCTTCAAGGACGAAGTGCGTGAATTGGGCGTCGCCTTAGGCTTGCCCCCGGAAATGGTTTACCGTCATCCCTTCCCCGGCCCCGGCCTTGGGGTGCGTATTCTGGGTGAAGTGAAGCGTGAATACGCTGACCTCTTGCGCGAAGCCGATGCGATCTTCATTGAAGAACTCCGCAAGGCGGACCTCTACGACAAGGTGAGCCAGGCCTTCGTGGTCTTCCTCCCGGTGAAGAGCGTGGGCGTGATGGGCGACGGTCGCACGTACGACTACGTGGTGAGCTTACGCTGCGTCGAAACGAGCGACTTTATGACGGCGCACTGGAGCCACCTCCCCTACGACTTGTTGGGCAAGGTCTCCAACCGCATCATTAACGAAATTCGCGGCATTAACCGCGTCGTCTACGACGTGAGCGGCAAACCGCCTGCAACGATCGAATGGGAATAAGGAGCGCTCACTAAGCGTCCTCCTAGACCACACAAAGGGGCTGAGCCAACCAGGGCTTGGCCCTTTTGTTTTTCGGTGTGCGCCATACTACGAATCCCCCAAAAGAATTACATAGATCACAGACAAAAGGATTAGAAAATTCGTGCTTTCCCTAGAAAAATCCTTTTTAATCCGTTAATTAGTTAACATCACGCTCCCTAAAAATTTCGTACAGTCTTATTAACCATAGATTTTGGTTTATTGAAGTATTGGCACCTACCCCAGCCCAACTGACCGGAGACCCATCTTCGTGCCGATTCCAGAGGACCTCAGGAGGAAAGAACCATGGCTAACCTAACACGACGTCATTTTTTGGCGGGCACCGCCGGTGCCGGGCTCGGAATGGCGATACCAAGCGCTGAAGCGAGCACAACGGCCACGCCCAAACACTGGGACTACACGGCCGATGTGGTCGTGATTGGAGCGGGCGCAGTGGGCCTCCCGGCCGCGATCGGAGCACGCGACCGGGGACTCTCCGTCCTCGTCGTAGAAGCCAACTACGATATTGGCGGGCATGCGATTATTTCGGGCGGCAACGTCCCGTTGGGCGGTGGCACATCGTTCCAGAAAAAGTACGGTATTAAAGACGATCCGGAAACCTATTTCAAAGACCTCACCGACTGGTCGATTATTGAATCGAGTGGGATGCCAGACTATCGCTACAACGACCGTGGTGTGCAACACACGATTGCGTATAACGCGGCGGCCTGCTGCGACTTCTTAGTGAAAAACGGCGTCAACTTCGTTGACCAAGAACCCAACAACGAAGGCGGTCATGCGATCGGGATTTCCGCCAAACGTGAGTTGCATTGCCGTTGGGGCAAGGGGCAGTCGCTCGAGAGCCCTGCGGGGGCGGGTGGCACGGACTTAATGCGTGGACTGGAAGGCGCTGCACGACAAAAAGGCGTGCAATTCCTCTTGAATTACCACATGGATAGCCTGCACCGCGACACGTCAGGTCGCGTCGTCGGGCTCACCGCGCACTACACGCCTCGGATTTTGCCCGACGGCAAGCGCCTCGAAAGTTTCCGATCCGACGGTAACATCGCGAGCAC
>CAJJMF010000198.1 GCA_905192805.1 uncultured Sutterella sp.
ATTTTGGGTGAATACCAGATGATGAGTTTGATGAGCCCCGTGCTCGAGCTCGAAGATCAGGCAGCGGCTGAAGCCGTGGCACAAATTGCTTTAGAAACCATGCTCACGGTGCCCGACAGTGAAAAACAAGATATTGAAGAAATGGGAACGCCACTCACCCCCTTGCAGAGCCCTGTGACCGGTCAAAAAGCCATTCCCATTAAGCAGGTTCCCACGGGGAGCTTAAAGAGTTCGGAACCCCTTTCGCGACGCGCGTTTTCCCGTCGTTTCGGGGGTGGTGACCAATCAGGAGAATAATCATGGAAACGGGCTCCATTTTAGTGAGCGTGCGCTTTCGTGCTCGGGGTTCCATGCCCTTGATTCACGTCGAAAATGATCGACCCTCGGGGTTGATTCAAAAATTGATTGCTCGTGGCGTGACCGATTTGCGCCAAACCATCAGTGTGCTCTATGGACTTTGCCCGATTGCGCATCTCTGTGCCATGGATTTAGCGAGTGCCCAAAAAGAGGGGCAACTCGAACGACTCCCCATTACGCGCATTCGCCAAAGCGTCACGCTGGAGGCGGTTCTTGAAAACCTACGTGTGTTTCTCACCCAGGGCTATCAACTCGTTGGGCTCACGCCCCCGAGTGAGGCGTTGCGACGCCTAGGACGAGCCCGTGCGCAACTCCAGCAACTCTTACGCCTTCTGGTGAAAGACCCCTATGGAGAGTCGACCCAAGAGGCTGCGGAGCAACTCATTCGCAACACCAGTATCGAAGCCAAGGCCCTCTTAGAAGACACCCTCTTTGGGGAGTCCCTGGAGCACTTCGTTGCGGAACTCAGCACACAGAAAGCACTTCAAAGCTGGCTCCAGGATGGAGAAACACCCATCAAAACGCTTCTTAAGCACTTAGAGGCGCTCCCCATGGGATTTGCCCAAGTGGATACGGCCCTCATGCCTAAATTGACCGAACAAGGGTTCCGCTTAGCCGATGAAATTTATCAGCGCATGCGTCTTGAACCCAATTACGACATGATGCCGATTTTGGACGATAGCCCGCAACTCACCGGCGCGATCGTCAAAGAGTACGATCACCCGCTCCTGAATCAAGTCATCGAGAATTACGGTATTGGACCGTTTGCCCTGACACTGGCGCGTTTACTCCATACAGCCCATATGTTGGAAGGCTTAATGGGGAGTTCGAGCGAGAGGTTGTGCGACTACTATACGCGTAGTTTCCGCGAAAGCCAGGGGGCGATTGCTATGATCGAAACCGCTCGGGGACTGCTGACGCACGCGCTCGGGATTCAACCCGACGAAACCGGGGGGGCTTTTGTACCGTTTTACTTGGTCACGTCGCCCACCGAATGGCAATTTACCCCCGAAGGCGCAGCGCTTAAAGCCGTTCAAAATGCCTTCCGCTCGACGGTAAAATCCGATTACTGTCTGACCATTAAACCGGCGCAAGCCATCGCCCTTGCCCTCTTCGGGCTCGATCCGTGCGTACCGATTCGTACAACGATCGATGAGCTCACTGATTAAAGGAAAACTGTCCATGCATGAAATGAGTATTGCCGAAGGCATCATCGAAGTGGTCGAACGTACGGCCAAAGCCAATAACGTGAATCGCATCAAATCGGTGCGTGTGAGTATTGGGGAACTCGCTGGGGTGGATATTCCCAGCTTGCAATTCGCTTGGAGTAGCGTCACCCAAAACGGTCCTGCCCAAGGGGCGACGCTCACGATTGAGCAGCCCGAAGGGACCGCGTGGTGCATGAACTGCTCGAAAACCGTGCCACTGCATAAGTACGGGGACGCTTGTCCGCACTGTGGGGGATATGTGCTTACCGCCACCGGAGGAACCGACATGCGCGTGGTGGACTTTGTGCCGATTGACGACTAACCCCCCTCCTCCCTAAGGCCACTTTAGAGATGACCACCGTACCGTCAAGGCCGGTGGTCATCGTTTTACTCGTTAGCCAAAAAGGGAACGAGCGAGCGTTCGTTGATTTGAATCGTCTCGCGGACGACCGTATCCACAATATCGATGAGTTGATAGTGCCCAGGCGAAGCCTCTTCACGCGCATAGGCGGTGAGGGTGAGCGGTAAGTTTTTCACGAGGGTCATCCCACCCAGCGCACTCAATTTAAAGCTCGCATCGGGCTTACCTTTCACGGGATAGATTGCTTTTAACACATAGTAAAGCGCATCGTGATTGCGTCCCACGTACTGCACATGCATATTCTCGCCCGCAGGACGATTCAAAATCGTCGTCAAGCGTTTCGACAACGCCTCTTCCGAGAGAATGGGGGATTGGCTTGCTTTACTTAAAAACTCTTCACGGGTCAGGGGCGTATTCACCAGCGTCTTGGCAACCGACTCCATCACCTCTAACTTGAACCAATGATCTAAGTCGTTGCGACGACCCGTGCGAAAAGCGTGCAACTCCTCGCAATCCACCCCCAAAAATAATAAGCGTTGCGCTTGATTACCTTGCGGTTGCTGCATCGACCAAAGTAACTCTTCCCGCTTCGAATTTCCGAGCGGGCAATAGTGTTTGGGATAGACAAAGACGAGCTCTTTATCCAGCACCAATTGACGGGCAAAGATCCGGTCATCATTATCGGGATCGGATGTCTGCGAACGTGGAAAAGGCAAGAGCGAGGTAGCCTTGCTGAGTAGCTGGGCTCCCCACGAGGCAGTGGCCTCGTGGCTGGGCGTGGCGTGAGAGGGCCGTGACATGTCGGTATCGTGTCGTGGGTAGAGTGACCAGAGGGTGCTGCCGAGTCCTAGCAATAGCAGTGCCACAATGGTACGACGTGCCAGCGTTCGACTCGATGGCAAAGAAGAAGGATTACTCAAAGGGTTCAACGTCCATAAAAGAAAAACTAAACGCGCTTACCGAGACCAATGAACGGTTCGCTCGCCTACTCATTACGCATGGGACTCACATTTGAGGCTACCAGTCTAGTCTTTCTCAACGTGTTGTTCATCCTAATACATCAATATTTTTCCTAAAAATCCCATGACATCTTGATTTTATTGGTCAAAATGCGTCGCTATTGTCGCGTGCGCCTTGATTTTATGTTGTTACAGCAACATTTTGATACACTTTAAATTTTTAAGATAATTTGGTTTAACACTGCTTAGTAACCACTTAGATTAACGAGTTATACCCGATGCACAAAGCATCATCGACTCGTTTGACACCGAACCATCGGGCTCACGGCTTGCCCAAGTGTCTCTATAATGCTTAGGGTTAACCATAGGTTTATCGCCTCTGATGACTCAATCACTCCCCAACACGACACTTATGGAGTACGACGGTGCTCGATTGGCTACTTCGCACCGGGGCTTATGCAACCCCCTTTCTGATTCCCCTCGGTATCCTGATTTTTATCAAACGACCGACCTTTCACTTTACTTGGCGTAGCCAGCAGCTGTGCACACAGCTCTTTTTCGTCATGTATGCCTTTTCGCTCATGCTCTTTGTGGCGCATGCCTATGCAGTGAAAACCACCCCCGAAGAGTTTTTCATGGCGTTTTGGGGGATGCCGAGTTACATGACGGTGTGGTGTTTTTCGGCCTACATTGCGCAAGCCCTCTCGATTGTCGCCCTCCTGTTTGCGGTCAACTGGAGCGTTATTCGTAACCTCAATCCCCGCCTCGTGGGAAGCCGCCCTTTGCATGAAATCACGAGCGTTAATCGCAGTGATCGTGCGGTCGAAGTAGTGGAACAACTCCAGCAGGAATCCCTCGCAAAATCACGACGCGATCGCTCAGACGCTTCCTAGCAACGGCTGGTGGATTACGTCACAGGCCCAACGCCTTGGGCCACGGATCCCGTCCTCACGATCGACCTAGGGTTCTCGTGAGGACATTTTTTTCAACTCACACCGACGAATGCCTCCTTTTTTCCTAGGTTTTGTCTTCCTTTGTCGCACACCGAATTCCCCGTCTTTATCCACACTTATCCCCTGAACTCCCGCTTCACAGATCCCTATTTTAGGATCCGAGGCGGGAGATTTAC
>CAJJMF010000199.1 GCA_905192805.1 uncultured Sutterella sp.
GGAAATCATGAATGGTCCGGAATCCCCGATCAAGGTTGGTAACACGTTGCCCCTTCGTAACATCCCTGTCGGTACGACGATTCACTGCATCGAATTGTTGCCGGGCAAGGGCGCTCAGATGGTTCGTGCCGCTGGTGCGTTTGCTCAGTTGGTTGCCCGTGAAGGTGACTACGCTCAAGTTCGTTTGCGCTCTGGTGAAGTGCGCCGCGTTCTTATCGAATGCCGCGCTACGATCGGTACGGTTGGTAACGAAGAAAACAGCCTTCGCGAATTGGGTAAGGCCGGTGCTAAGCGCTGGCGTGGTATTCGCCCGACCGTCCGTGGTGTGGCGATGAACCCGGTTGACCACCCGCACGGTGGTGGTGAAGGTAAGACTGGTACTGGTCGCGCTCCGGTTACTCCGTGGGGCCAGCTCACCAAGGGTTACCGTACCCGTAATAGCAAGCGTACGGATTCCATGATCGTTACGCGCCGTAACCGTAAATAAGGGGGCCTAGAATGTCTCGTTCTTTGAAGAAAGGCCCGTTTGTTGACGGGCACCTGATGAAGAAAGTTGAAGCCGCCCAGGCGAGCCGCGACAAGCGCCCGCTCAAGACCTGGTCGCGTCGCTCGACGATTCTTCCTGAATTCATCGGTTTGACGATTGCTGTGCACAACGGCCGTCAGCATGTGCCGGTGTATATCAATGAAAATATGGTTGGTCATAAGCTCGGTGAATTTGCGCTTACGCGTACGTTCAAGGGCCATGCCGCCGGTGATAAGAAGGTGGGTAAGTAAATGGAAACTACTGCTATTGTTCGTGGTGTCCGCCTCTCGGCTCAGAAGGGTCGTTTGGTTGCAGACCTCGTTCGCGGTAAGCCCGTGGACAAGGCTCTTGCCATCCTCACCTTCACGCAGAAGCGCGCTGCCGGGATTATCAAGAAGGCTCTTGAAAGTGCTATCGCTAACGCTGAGCACAATGACGGTGCCGACATTGATACGTTGGTCGTGACCAAGATTCACGTGGAAAAGGCTGCTACGTTGCGTCGTTTCGCTGCCCGTGCTAAGGGTCGTGGTACGCGCATCAACAAGCAGACTGCCCACATTTATATTACTGTTGGCGACGCGAAAGCTAAATAAAGGTGTAACATGGGTCAGAAAATTAATCCCACCGGCTTCCGTCTTCCCGTGACGCGTAATTGGACGTCGCGTTGGTATGCGGTTGGCCGTGATTTTTCCCGCACGCTCGGTGAAGACCTGGCTGTTCGCAAGTTCCTTACTCAGAAGCTTCGCAACGCCAGCGTGAGCCGCATTCTTATTGAACGTCCTGCTAATACCGCTCGTATTACGATCTTCACGGCTCGTCCGGGTATCGTGATTGGTAAGCAGGGTGCTGATATTGAAGCGATTAAGGCTGAAGTTCAGAAGATGATGGGCGTGGCTGTTCATGTCAATATTGAAGAAGTCCGCCGTCCTGAGCTCGACGCTCAGTTGATCGCTGATGGTATTACGCAGCAGCTCGAAAAGCGTGTGATGTTCCGTCGTGCTATGAAGCGTGCCATGCAGAACGCTATGCGTCTTGGTGCTTTGGGCGTCAAGATCATGTCCTCTGGCCGTTTGAATGGTGCGGATATTGCCCGTTCCGAATGGTATCGTGAAGGCCGCGTGCCTCTTCACACCCTTCGTGCCAATATCGACTACGGCTTCTCGGAAGCCAACACCACCTACGGTGTTGTCGGTGTGAAGGTTTGGGTCTACAAGGGAGACAACTTCGGGGCTGAAGAAGCCACGGAAGCTCCTCGTGAAGATCGCCGCGCTCGTCGCCCTGGTGACCGCGCTGGTAAGCCTGGTGCTCGCCGCAACGGCCGTCGTAACGAAACTAAGCAGCCCCGTAAGGTTGCTGCTACTGACGGAGAATAACGATGCTGCAACCTAATCGTCGCAAATATCGTAAGGATCAGAAGGGCCGTAACTATGGTCTCGCTACGCGCGGTGCCAATGTTTCCTTCGGCGCTTTTGGTTTGAAGTCTTTGGAACGCGGCCGCATTACGGCTCGTCAGATCGAAGCTGCGCGTCGTGCTATTACCCGCCACATCAAGCGTGGTGGTCGCGTGTGGATTCGTGTGTTCCCGGACAAACCCATCACCAGCAAGCCTGCTGAAGTTCGTATGGGTAACGGTAAGGGTAACCCGGAATACTGGGTCGCGCTTGTCCAGCCGGGCCGCGTGCTTTATGAAATGGACGGGGTTGACGAACAGTTGGCTCGCGAAGCGTTTGCTCTCGCGGCTGCCAAGCTGCCCGTGAAGACCACGTTCGTTGTCCGCCAAATTGGCATGTAAGGAGACGGACATGAACGCAAAAGAATTGCGCGCTAAAGATGAAGCCGCGCTCAAACAGGAACTGACGTCGCTCCTCGAGACGGAATTCAAGCTCCGTCTTCAGAAGAGCACTCAGCAGCTTTCTAACGTGAATTTGTTGCGCAACACCCGTCGTGATATCGCTCGTGTTCGCACGATTCTTACTGAAAAGGCAGCTACGAAATGACGCAAGAAAACCAGTCTTTGACTCGCACCCTTCAGGGTACGGTTGTCAGCAACAAGATGCAGAAGACGGTTACGGTCCTCGTGGAACGTAAGGTTCAGCATCCGTTGTATGGCAAGTATGTCGTCAAGAGCAAGAAGTATGCTGCTCACGATGACATCGGTTGCAGCGAAGGCGACAAGGTCGAAATTGCTGAATCCCGTCCTTATTCCAAGACCGTGTCTTGGAAGGTGACGAAGGTTCTCCAGAAGGCCGTTCTCGTCTAAGCGGATCGAATGAAGCCCTAGTGACACGTGTTTACTAGGGCTGCCGAAAGCGAAAAAAGTCTCTCTTCCCACTGTCACTAGGCACTGGGAAGAGATTTTTTTTAAAACCATGTTTTCCTCAACGTGGTTTTAAAAAAAGACGAATTTGACTTGCATGACTTTCCGGTTTCCGTTATAGTGCCAAGTCTGTCATTTGGGTGACTTACGTTTGTCTACTCAAATGATATTTCTCGGGATAGTTGTTCAACGTTCTCCCCTGGGTCTAGCTACCGAGGTTTCCGAGAGCGTCGAGTCAACTATTCTTCCTCCCGAAAACGGGACCAATACTATCCGCTATTGTGGAATAAGTTGGGAATTTATAACCATGATTCAGATGCAAAGCCGACTGGAAGTGGCCGATAACACCGGCGCACGTTCAGTGATGTGTATCAAGGTGTTGGGCGGCTCTAAGCGCCGTTATGCCAACATCGGTGACGTCATCAAGGTGACAGTCAAAGAAGCGGCTCCTCGTGGCCGCGTCAAGAAGGGCGAAGTTTACAACGCTGTTGTCGTTCGTACGGCTCACGGTGTTCGTCGCCCGGACGGCTCCTCCATCAGTTTTGATGGCAATGCAGCCGTTCTTCTTAACAGCAAATTGGAGCCGATCGGCACCCGTATCTTCGGGCCTGTTACCCGCGAATTGCGCACGGAACAGTTCATGAAGATTGTGTCCTTAGCTCCTGAAGTTCTTTAATTAAAAGGAGAAGCGATGCAGCGTATCCGTAAGGGTGACGAAGTTATCGTCATTGCCGGCCGAGATAAAGGCACCAAGGGCACCGTCCTCTCCCGCGTCGACGATCGCCATGTGATCGTTGAAGGCGTTAATGTCGTCAAGAAGCATGTCCGCCCGAACCCGCAGTTAGGGGTTGCTGGTGGCATCGTTGACAAGGCTAAGCCGATCGACCAGTCCAACCTCATGTTGGTCAACCCGGAAACGGGCAAGGGTGATCGCGTTGCCTTCAAAGAAGTCGACGGTAAGAAGGTTCGTGTTTTCAAGAGCAACGGCGCCGTTGTGGGCGCTAAGGCTTAAAGAGGGTGACAATGTCTCGTTTTAATTCTATGTAT
>CAJJMF010000200.1 GCA_905192805.1 uncultured Sutterella sp.
ATACAAGCCTGGATTGTCTCGCAAGGCGGGCTGGCGAGCCCCGAAGTGCCCCGCTGGCTTTTGATTGCCCAAGGCTGGGCCGCGTTTACGCTCGTGGCGATAGCGCTCTTATTGATTTTGCGTGACGTGTTCGTGTTTCTCTGCGTCTTAGCAGGGCGCAAAGGCGAACGCACCAAGGACGTGTTGCAACACGATCGCCGTTTGGCGCTCGGGATGGCGATTGCCTCCGGGGGGCTCTCGGCCGTGGGGTTAAACGAAGGGATTGCGGTGGCGGATGTGGTGCGTCGCGATATGCCGATCAAGGATTTACCCAAGGATCTCGAAGGGCTTACGCTCTTACAGCTCTCTGACCTTCATGCCTCCTCGCTCTTGCGCGAACCCCATATGGCCGCGTTGGTGGAGCGCGCCAATGCGCTCAAACCCGACATCGTACTCGTTACTGGGGACGTTGCGGACGGGACCGTCGTGCGTCGCGATCAAGACGTGGAACCCTTGACGAAGTTAACGAGTCGCTACGGGGTCTTTGTTTGTGAGGGGAACCATGAGCACTACTCCGACTACGATCATTGGGTCGAGAAGTTTCCGCAAATGGGCTGGATTTACCTGAAAAATGCGGCCAAAGTCTTGACGATTGGCAATGCGCAACTCACGATTGGGGGCGTCGCGGATCCGATGGCGGAACGCTTTGGGCGTGAGCTTCCTGACATTCAAAAAACGTTTGCGGGTACGCCTGAGAGCGCTCCGCGTATTTTGCTCGCGCACCAACCCAAACTCGCCCGTCGCTACCGCGAAAAAGTGCGCTTTGACGTGCAACTCTCGGGACACACGCATGGCGGGCATATGTGGGGAATGAATGAGGCAGTGGCGATGATGAACGGCGGTTTTGTCTACGGGTGGTATGCGATTGCGCCCGATACGCAACTTTATGTGCATTCGGGCTCTGGCCTCTGGAATGGGTTCCCGATTCGCCTCGGCGTTCCGAGCGAAATGGTGCTCTTTACACTCAAACGCGCGTAAACGTATTTTTGGTGTTTCTTTTCAAAAAGCCTCGGACACACAGTTTGTGCTTGACCGAGGCTTTTTTCATGGACTACCTCCCGCGGGTGGTAGTCAAACGCGGGGCGTTTCGAGTAGCCTCTTAAATACGTGATGGTCCCCAAGGATGGTTTTCTTGGGCTCACCATCCGGATTTCCAATGAAGGAGACCATTTGAAATGACACACCCAACAAAATTAGCCTGCGCACTGCTTTTGACCGTAGCGACCGTGTCGGTGTCGGCCGCGACCTTTAAACCGGGTACGTATACGGCCACGGCACCGGGGATTCACGGCGATGTGACCGTGGCGGTGACCTTTAGTGCGGACAAAATCACCAAAGTCGACGTGGTGAAACAAAGCGAAACCGTGGGCATTGGCTCCAAGGCGGTCGAAGTGCTCCCCGGACGCATCGTCGAGCGTCAATCGAGCCAGATCGATGGCGTGGCAGGCGCGACCATTACCAGTACGGCGATTAAAAAGGCCGTGGATCAATGTATCGTTGAAGCCGGTGCCGATCCTAAGAGCTTAGTGCCCGTTGCGTTGAAGAAAGCCGGTGGCGAAAAGACGCTCACGACCGATATGGTCGTGGTGGGCGGTGGCGGCTCTGGGATGAGCGCCACGATCCGTGGTCGTATGAATGGCTTGGACGTGATTTTGGTCGAAAAAATGCCCTACATCGGGGGCGCTGCGGCCATTTCGGGTGGTCAGGTCGTTGCTCAAGGCTCCAAACTCCAGAAAGCCTTTGGCGTGACGGACGATTCGCCCGAGTCGATGATCAAAGACTTTATGGCCAATGGTCACAACTTAAACGACCCGAAGAAGATTTCGCTTTACGCGCATAACGTGGGGGCTACGATTGACTGGCTCCATGAAAAGGTGGGTGTGAAGTTTATCCCCAACGATTTGCCGTATTTGGCGGAATACTCCCACAAGCGTGCGCTCGAATTTGAAGGCGGCGCTAAGACCATGGCTCAGCATTTACGCGATGTGATCGCGAAAAACGGGGCCCATGTGTACTACAACACTCGTGTCAATAAGCTCTTAACAGACGAATCGGGCCGTGTGATTGGGGTCGAAGCCACCGACGATCAGGGCGTGAAATACACGATTAAAGCCAAAGCCACGCTCTTAACGACGGGTGGCTTTGGCAACAACAAAGACATGCTCTCCGAACCCGTCAAGTCGGCCTTGTACTATGGCCCGGTATCGAGCACGGGCGACGGGCATAAACTCGCGATGGGGTTGGGCGCGAAGACCCAATTGATGCAGTACGGGAAACGCTACCCGAACGGTATTGAAGTCGCCCCTGGGATTGCGAAGTCCACGATTTACGCCAACGTCGGAGCGTTTGACCAAGCAGGGATTTTGGTGGACGTCAACGGCAAACGCTTTGTGAACGAAAAAGCCTCGAACCGCCACATTTTGGATCCGATGATGGAAACGCCGAACCATCAGGCCTATGTCTTCATGGACCAAAAGAGCTGGGAAGGCTTCTATAAGCGCTTACCCGAAACGGGTGTTTCGCACGAAGATGCGGACAAATACTTAGCACAAAATGGCAAAGCAAAGCCCCTCTTTGTGAAGGGGGCCACAATTGACGAAGTCGCAAAACTCGCCGGCGTGAATGCCGAAAACTTAAAAGCGACGGTTGAACGCTACAACGGCTTTGTGAAGGCGAAGAAAGACGCCGACTTTGATCGTCCGGTTCAGTACATGAAGGCGGAAATCGCCGCCGAAGGTCCGTACTACATCGTTGAACAAAAGCCACGCTTTGCGACGACGATGGGCGGTGTGATGACCGACGACAACCTCAACATCATCAAGACCGACGGCAAGGTGATCCCGGGGCTCTATGCGGCGGGTGAATTGGTTGGTGGCGTGATGGGGGATGACTCCCCCGCGGGTGCTAACGTCGGTTGGGCGTTAACCTCGGGGCGTGTGGCGGCGGACGCTATCACGAAGGCCATCAAGAAGTAATCGCTCTTTAAAAGCCATCGGGGCGTTCCTCTCGTGGCATACCCGAAACCATAGAACAGGCGCTACTCTACTTCATGCAAGGAGAGTGGCGCTTTTTTTTCTGGTCTCAAACGTACGTTTTTATTCGTCAAAAAACTTTGTATTATCCTGTCGCACAGGAGGTTGTTATTTAATAAATTGATAAATATTTTTTAAAATCTACAGCTGGCACAAGGGATAACGGCGTGTTTCAGTGACGAAGATATGCTTTCAAAGTGACAAATATCATTATCTGTGTTTATAATGCTTGAGACGCGGGGATCGATGAAAGAAAATAATCATCCCCCGCTATTGGCGACACTGCTCCCATAGCTTTACTGACTTATTGATTGATTTGATGGGGTCGCAACGCTCGATATCCATCCTTTGTGGGTTCTCCACACGACTCTTTTGCACCAATCTGTACCAAAGCCCAATAGGGGAGCATTAGTCGAATGCTTAATTGAATGAATTGATGATTCGTCCACGGACCGTTTGTGGAACGAATCGTTTGACTGAATTATTTACTGACTCAACGACCAGGAGGTTCATTGTGAATCACGTCTATAAAGTTGTTTGGAACGACGTCCAATGTGTTTGGCAATGCGTTTCGGAATTAACGCGTTCTCACAGTAAAAAGAGCCAACGCGAACGCCAAGAGCGCATCGCCAGTGTTCAAACCCAACCAACATCCTTTAGCCAACGTGCCGTTGTGGCCGCCTTAGCGACAATTTTGGGCGGTGTTATGGCGTGCCCGTCGGCGCTCGCGGCTACCGATGGTCAGGATGGGACCGATCAGCCCAATGTCAACTATGTGGTGACACGAGATGATGGG
>CAJJMF010000201.1 GCA_905192805.1 uncultured Sutterella sp.
GCCCGTTGAGCCCAAGCCGATCCATGAAATCCTCTTGCCGACGAGTCTACCTGATGCGGACTTACCCCTCTTTACGCCGACACAACCGCCTGCGATTGTCAGCGCATCGAGTTTAGTGGAACGATGTCGACAGTACATGTCCGAAGACGATGTCGAAAAAATTCGTGAGGCGTATCGCTACGCCGACTCTGCCCATTTAGGACAATTCCGTAAATCGGGCGAACCCTACATCACGCATCCCATTGCGGTCGCCTCCATTTTGGCCTCTTGGAAAATGGATGCGGTGACCATTCAGGCTGGCCTGATGCACGACGTGCTCGAAGACACAGGAACCACCAAACTTGAAATGGCGGAAAAATTCGGTGTTGATGTAGCCGATCTGGTCGACGGTGTCAGTAAGTTAGACAAATTACGTTTTGAGTCTGCCGAGGCCGCTCAGGCCGAAAGTTTCCGCAAAATGCTCTTGGCCATGTCACGTGACGTACGCGTGATTTTGGTGAAGCTTGCCGACCGTTTACATAATTTGCGTACCTTAGGGGTGATGCGTCCTGAAAAACGCGCTCGTATTGCCAAGGAAACCTTGGATATTTATGTGCCGTTAGCGCACCAGTTAGGGTTAAACAACGTATTCCGTGAACTCCAAGAGTTGAGTTTTGCGAACCGCTACCCGTTGCGTTACCGCATTTTGTACGACAACGTGTTAAAGCAGCGTAATGCCCGCCGTGCAGTCTTAGAGAAAATTTTGGCCGAAACCCGTGCACAGCTCCCGAAATACAACATTCGTGCTCGCGTGATTGGGCGCGATAAAACCATTTACGGGATCTACAACAAGATGCGCACCCATCATCAATCCTTCTCGGATGCCCTCGACATTTATGGGTTCCGTATCATCGTGCGCACACTCGAGGACTGCTATTTAACGCTCTGTGCGTTGCATTCCCTCTATAAACCAGTACACCGTCGCTTTAAAGACTTTATTGCCATTCCGAAGATGAATGGGTACCAAAGTATTCATACGACGGTGATTGGCCCCAATGGCACCCCGATCGAATACCAAATTCGTACGGAAGCGATGCACCGAGTGGCGGAGTACGGCATTATTGCGCAGTGGCTCTTCAAAAATGACTTTGATTCCCAAGACATGCAATCCCGTACGGCCGCCTGGTTACAAAGCCTGATGGATATTCAGCGTAACAGTGCCGATAGCAGTGAATTTTTGGAAAACATCAAAGTCGACTTATTCCCGAATCGTCTCTACTGCTTTACCCCGCAAGGCAAGATCATCTCGTTACCTAAGGGCTCCACGGCAGTCGACTTTGCGTATCAGGTTCACACCGACGTGGGTAATCAGGCTGTGGGTTGCAAGATCAACGGGGAAATGCGCCCGCTCACGCAACGCTTAAATAACGGGGATATGGTCGAAATTCAGACCAATAAACTCTCTTCGCCGAGTCCGAGCTGGCTGGAATCCGTCCGTTCAGGGAAAGCGCGTGCAGAAATTCGCCAATACTTACGAAATTGCTTACCGGCAGAGTCCATCCGTCTGGGGATGCTCGCACTCAAAAAAGAAGCCGATACGAACCGCTTCAGTCTCGAAGCCGTCCCCGAACAGGTGTGGAAGAAGTTGCGTCATGAATTGAATGTGCCCGATATGGATAGTCTCTACACGTCCATTGGTCTAGGGAAAGACTTGCCTGCAGCCGTCTTACACCGTTTGGTGCAAATGACGCATGAGCTCGATAACGCTAACCCTCATCATCCCCTACCCAGCATTACGATTCGTGGTAATGAAGGGGTGGCGGTGGAGTTATCCAAAGACTGCCATCCGATTCCAGGCGACAAAATCATGGGCTACAGTCGTACGGGTCACGGACTCATCATTCATCGTGCCGATTGTCCGCACTGTAAGCGTGGTCTCAAAACGGACGCCAGTCGTTGGATGGAAGTTCAATGGGCGGGCGAGCAGACGCATGCCAACCATGCGGTGCCCGTGGAAATTTTGGTACAGGACCAAAGTGCTGGGCTCGGGGCCGTCACCACGAGTATCGCAGAAGCCAACTCCAGTATCGTGGGTGTGGTCTTCTACGAACAGGGCGAGCAAAAATATATCCGACTCACCATTCAGGTTCGCGACCGTGGACATTTGATGTACGTGATCAAGATGATCAAGAAAAACGCCACGGTCCTACAAGCCAAACGTGTGCTGGAGGCAGGGGCTCCACATCGCTAAGCCGTTCCTAGTCAAAGGGGAGCCACTCAAACGAGGGCTCCCCTTTCGTTTTCTTTGCCCTATGGCGTCTCGTCCTAGTAAGGCTGCTCGTTGGTATACGTCACTTCCAAAATTTCCAGCGTCTCTACACCTGCGGGATGCGTTGACGTCGCTGGCGTCGGTAAACGCACTTCATCGCCTTCACGCGCCTTTAAAAACACCCGGGCAATGGGGCTAATCCAACTCACATCCCCGTGGCTCGCATCGGCCTCATCAATCCCTACGATGCGAATCTTGCGCTCCACACCGTCTTGATTGACATAGAGAACAGTCGCCCCAAAGAAAATCTGATCCGTAGGGGGACGCGACTCGGGATCGACGACTTCGGCCGACTCAATGCGCTTATTGAGAAAACGGATACGTCGATCCATTTCGCGAAGTCGCTTTTTCCCGTAAAGATAGTCCCCATTTTCACTGCGATCCCCGTTACTCGCCGCCCAGGCAACCACATTCACCATCTCGGGACGATCCACATTCACCAAACGCTCACGTTCGTCCAATAATCGACGATAACAGGCGGGCGTCATGTAGTTTTTGGTATTGGGAGGTAGGCCAGGTAAGGTGACTTCATCGTCATCATCATTAGGCTGAGTCATCGCTCTAAAACTCTCCAAAAAATTCGTCGACCAACACGGCACTCCTCATGCCAGAGGATAAGGATAGCAAGCCAGTGGCCTTTTGCTTCGTAAGCATTCATTTTACCCCAAGCCGTACATCGGATCGAAAACGCTCACCTTCTCGGTGAGACTCACTTAAGCGAAAGGCGTACAATTTTGATCATCTCATTCTTTTTTAGGATATAGCTGTAATGACGAAATTGACTCCTGCCACCTTGGTCGATATTGCGTACCAGAAAGCCTCTGAAGTGAAGGGGGCGGTGCCCATTTTCAGTCTGTTCCAAGGCGATGACGCCCCCGTTTTCACGCAAGAATTGTTGACGCTTGGCGCTCCGCTCATTGAATTGATTCAAGACGTGTATGCGCGTGGTATTTTCCGTGCCGACGTCGGCCAAACCTTCCTGATTCCCCCGTGTGAATCGCTTCCCTTAGGCGCCCTCTTGGTGGGTTTCGGTAAGGCCGATGAGTTTGACCGAGAAAATGCCGCAAAGGCCCTCAGTAGTGCCCTCAACGCCGTCGCACCGTGGGCGGAATCCGTCACTTTAGTCGCCAGTTCGTGGCGCCCCAATCAGGTCGACGAAAAGTTAGCGGGCTTCTGGCTCACCTACACGGCCATGCACAGCCTCATTAAGCGTACCCACCTCAAAACCTCCGACGATACGCCCGTGGCCTTGAAAACCCTTTACTGGGTCGATGGTACGTTGGGTAAAGCCTTTAAAGCCGGCCTGGAGGAAGGCAAAGCCACTGCGTATGGGATGCTACTTTCTCGCTTCTGGGCCGATCTTCCCCCGAACATTTGCACCCCTGCTTTCTTAGCGGATCAAGTCAAAACCCTCGCCAAAGACTTCAAGTCACTTGAGGTGAGCGTCTGGGACAAAAAAGAGATCAAAGCGAAAAAAATGGGCGCCTTCCTTGCCGTAGCGCAAGGTAGCGAAGTCGAGCCCCGCTTCATTGTCGTTCG
>CAJJMF010000202.1 GCA_905192805.1 uncultured Sutterella sp.
TTACACAACTGCCACTCCGGTCTTTAAACTGTCAAAGTCGCGTTGCTCTGACAAACTACAAATAAATAAAAAGGTCAGCGAGCAAGCTTCCTGGATTGACTTACTCACTGACCTTAGTGAAGAAAGGGAGACGCTACGAATTAGTTGGCGTGACTTTCTTGTAAGCGTTGAACGATTTCAACATTACGGCGAATGAACTTTTCATAGAGCACCCAACCAATCACCGGAACCACTACCCCCAAGAGGGCCGTCATCGGATCGTTGATGATCGTGTTGATGGTGAGACCAATCATGATGGCGATGATCAGGAGCACGGTGAAGGGATAGAGCCACACGCGATAGGGGCGTTCCATCGTCGGATACTTCTTGCGAAGCAAGATCACCGAGTAGAAGGTCATCCCGTGGAAGACCATACCGGTCACCGCGACTAAGCTCGTGAGTTCGGAAAGGCTACGGAAGCAGATCAAGAGGATGGCTACACCCGAGGAGGCTAAGATGGCGTTAACCGGCGTACGATAGGTGGGATGCAACTTGGCGCAGGAGGCGAAGAAAGCACCGTCGCGAGCCATCGCATAGTACATGCGAGGGAAGACCATCACGCAGCCAGACAAGGAACTGAACATGGCTAAGACCATGGCTAAACCAACGATGATTAAGCCCGTAGAGCCAAAAAGGTTCTGTGCCACGGCCGTCCCCAGGTAGAAGTTTTCACTGCTCACCATGGCGACGATGGTTTCAAAGGGCAACACACGGAAGATGGCGTAGTTAAAGAGCACGTAGAGGATCGTTACCCCAACGATGGACAGGATGATGGCCAAGGGGATGTTACGGTGCGGATCACGAATTTCTTCAGCGATCACGTTCAAGTTTGTCCAACCTTCATAGGCCCAGAGGGTCGCGATGACGGCAAACCCAATCATCGAGAGTAAAGAACCAATCGAGGGCATCTGTGCAGGAAGGGTTAACAAATCGGGGTGCTGTTCGCCCATGAAAAGCCCCGCAATCAGAATCAAGGCAATCGGAGCGAGCTTGAGAATCATGAAGAGATTGTTTACCCACGCCGCATTACGAATCCCGCGGATATTCACCAGTGAGAGAACAATGACGGCGATAATGGCAACGATCTTCTGAGCGATTGAGTCAAGGGGAACAAAGGTGGCTAAGGCGGAGGCGAAGGCGACGCCGAGTGCTGCAATGGAGCCCGAGTTGCCTAAGGTGAAATTGGCAAAGCCCGAGATAAAGGCGATACGCTCGCCGTAGGTTTCGCGTAAATAGACATAGTTACCGCCAGCCTTTGGCATCATGGCGCCGAGTTCAGCGTAACAAAGGCCGCTCAAGAGGGTCACTAACCCCCCGATAAGCCAAACGAGGAGGGCAAGCCCTGGGCTCATCCCGCTACGCTGGAGTACGATCGCTCCAATGTAGAAAATGCCCGAGCCAATCATAATGCCGGCCAAAACGGACATCCCACCACCTAAACCGACTTCTCGGCGCAACTCGGTGGACTCGGAGGAGAGTTCTGCAAGATTGTGTTGTGTTGTTTGCGACATGGCGCATCCTTTCTTTTTTAAGGGTTGAAGGGGACAAAAAAAAGTTGCATCCATCGATGCAACTCCTTTGCCAACCCTGAGCCCACGGGACTCAAGAAAGGTGCCTCACGCCAGTGACAGAGACACAAAGGCCCCGGTAACCAGCGAATGACTGGGTTTCATCGATAGCTCCTCCATTGGGCGAACCCCCAATGGGAGTCAAAGAGATGTTCTCTCAGTGACCAACTACACAAGCCCTACCGAGCTTGAGATTTCGGCGGTTTGACCTTTTACCAGCGTCTTAGGGTGTCCCCTCGACTGGTGACTTATTCGCACCGCGCCTCTATCCAACTTTTTCTGAAGTTAACTTTGCCATAAATTTTCCCACTTGCAAGGGTAAATTAATCAAACCTTAAAAAATCACAAGTCAAGTAAGATAAAACCATTATGGTAAATTGATTAGACCTAAGAGGTTTTGCCTAAAAATGGCGCTATGACTCCAAGGGATGACGAAAAAATAACGTGGATACAAATACTCATGAGTGAGGCCGTGGAAGGGAGGAGTGGACCACATTTTGGCAATGAAAAAGCCCAGCCTTGGGTAAGACTGGGCCATACGAGAGGGCACGATTAACGCTTAGGCGCCTTCACGACGGTAAACAAAGCGACCTGCGCACATGGTGGCGTCGACCACGGTGCTTAACATGGTTTCAGGGCTCACCGAGAAGATGTCTTGGTTAAGAATGGCAAGGTCGGCATAGTAGCCTGGCAATAAACGTCCCTTGACGTTGTCTTCAAACTGTGCCCAAGCCGAGCCCAGTGTGTATGCGTCTACGGCTTCATATATGTCGAGCGCTTCTTCAGGGTGGAAACCATTTTCGGGTTGACCATTCAAGCGCTTACGTGTAACGGCGCAGTAGAGGTTGTTAAACGGGTTGATCTCCTCCACCGGGCTATCCGAACCGAAGGTAATCGGCACTCCAGAATGTAAGAGTGTGCCAAACGCGTAGCTGGTTGCCGCCAACTCGGGGCCTACACGGTCTTCAACAATTAAGGTGTCGTAGTCTAGGAAGTGAGGCTGCACATACGCTAAGAGACGCTGTCGAGCAAAACGTTCGAGCAAAGGCTTATCCGTAATTTGCACATGCAGCACTCCTAAACGGAGTGGATTGTTTCCGTTTTGAGTGTAGGGTTCATAGGTATCCAAAGCTAATTCAATGGCACCATCGCCAATGGCGTGCATAACCACTTGGCAGTTGTTTTCAACGGCAATCTGGACCATTTCCGCAGCTTGCTCACGCGTCATAGTCGCAATCCCCGTCACCGAGGGATCATCATGGTAGGGGTGACGCATCAAAGCGGTGCGGGCTCCGAGTGTACCGTCCAAGTACATCTTTAAGGGACCGACACGGTTAAACGGGGTGCCAGTGCCTGTATGGAACCCTTCGGCAAGGAAACGTCGAAAGACGTTGGGCTCCATGAAGTTGACCTGATGATAGATACGAACCAAAGGATCTTCCTGAGTGATCTGATCATATAAGCGCCAGATTTGTTCCCAATTATTCGGCAGCATGTCCATCGTTTGAACCGACGTAACCCCGTGCTTGAGGGCATAGCGCATGGCGGTTCGCATTTGACGAAGGATATCCTCATCGGTTGGTTCGGAGCGAATGCAAACAATTTGCTGACAGGCGTTCTCACGAATCACCCCCGTTAATTCGCCGTTGACGTCACGGTCAAAGGCGCCTCCATCGACCGGCTGGCTGTCCCGAGTGAGCCCTGCGAGCTCTAACGCACGTGAGTTTGCGGTCAGAATGTGCATACAAGCACGTATCAAAATGAGTGGGTATTCGGTCGTGATCGCGTCTAAATCGTGACGGGACAACAAACGGTGATTGTCTTCTACGAAATAGTCCTGGTTCCAACCACGACCTTGTAGCACGGTACCTGGGGCGGGCTTACGTTGGGCAATGTAATCCTTCACACGTTGAGCCACTTCAGCGATGGAGCGTGTACCCGCGAGGTCAATGTCATCGAGCGCCTCGCCCTTGGCCACAAAGTGGATGTGGGAATCGTTAAATCCGGGAATGACCGTGCGACCCGCTAAGTCAACCACCTCAGCATCGGCAGGCGTAGCGGCCTGGATGGCTTCGGTCGTGCCGACTAAGGCGATACGGTCGTCACGAATCAAGAGGGCTTGGGCAAATTGACCACGATTCAAGTAGATGTG
>CAJJMF010000203.1 GCA_905192805.1 uncultured Sutterella sp.
CGTCATCACCGTGCGCATGCCGTGCGTACGGGCGCGTTTCGTGAGAATCCCTAAGAGTTCTTGACGTGACAAGGGGTCTACCCCCACGGTGGGCTCGTCTAACAAGAGCACCTCGGGCGTCGCCAAGAGCGCCGCACACAGTCCCAATTTTTGCTTCATCCCGCCCGAGAGGGCCCCCGCACGACGGTCTTCAAACCCCGCGAGCCCGGTGAGCGTTAAGAGGTCACGAAAGAGCGCCGCGCGCTCGGCGCGAGGGACGCCCTTGAGTTGTGCAAAGGCGATGAGGTTTTCTTCGATCGTGAGTTCTTCGTAGAGTCCAAAGCGCTGTGGCATAAAGCCCACACGATGCGCGAGCGCGGCATCGCCGGGCGCTCGCCCTAAGAGTTCCGCCCGTCCTTCGTCGAGCGTCATTAACCCTGCCAAGACGCGCAGTAGCGTACTTTTTCCTGCCCCATCGGGGCCCGCAATCACGACCCGGCCAAACGCATCGGGCAGTGTGAGCGTGAGCGCATCGAGTGCCGCAAAGGGCTGCCCATCGGGCCCCACAAAGCGCTTGGTGGCGGCAGTGAGGGAGAGCGTCGCCATCGCTATTCGCTCCGCAAATCCACGGTGACGGGTTGGCCTAATTTGAGCACCCCTTGGGGATCGTCCACGTCGACCTTAAATTCGTAGACCAGGGCCGTGCGTAATTCTTCGGTTTGCACCGTTTTCGGAGTAAATTCGGCCGTGTCACTCACAAAGGTGACTTTCCCGGTGAGTACGGGGCCCGTATCGGAGCGAATACTCACCGTGTCACCCACGTGCACCTCGTTGAGCCTCGCTTCGGTTAAGTACGCACGCACCCATTTGGGGTTATCGAGCGTGAGTCGATAGACAACTTTATTGGCGCTTGCTAACTCGCCCGGTTCCACCAAGCGGGAGCGCACCCGCGCGTCCTGCGGTGCGACGAGCACACTTTGGCGGGTGAGCGCATCTTCGATGGCTGCGAGTTGCGCTTTGGCTGCGGCGAGATTACTGTCGGCAACCGTGATTTCTTGGGGACGAGCCCCGCGCTCCAATTTCTCGAGCGTGGCTTTGAGGCTCTCGACCTCGGCCGCCCGGGCACGTTCCGTTTGCCGTGCCTCATCGCGTCGTTGTTCGGCGCCCGCTTTTGCCGCGAAGAGAGCCTCCTGGCGTTGTGCGGTCAAGCGGGCCAATCGGTATTGGGCTTCGGCCGCGGCCAATTGGGCACGCGCGGCGGCAATGTCTTCCGCACGGGGTCCTTCTTTCACGAGCGCGAGCGTGGCTTCGAACGACGTGATCTGCGCATTGAGACGCGCTTTCTCAATCGTGAGCGCGGTGGTATCGAGTCGCCCTAAGACTTGACCAGCCTTGACCCGATCGCCTTCTTCCACCGTTAACGCGTCAATGCGGGCCGCTCGCTCAAAGGCAAGATTCACGGTGCGGGTATCGACATAGCCCCACGCGCGTGGCGTGGTGTCGGTCGTGCGGTGCTCATCTAAGAGCTGGTAAGCCACAAGTGCCCCGACGCCAAAAACCGCGAGAGCAATAAGAGGACGAACGACATTCATAGTGCGCACCTAAAAAAGAAGACGTTGAGTACATCCTAGCGAAGCGAGGCCAGTTTGGCTAGTGTACGTGTCTTTTAAAGGGGAGGGGTGTCGCGGTCGCAATAAAAATCGCGAAGAACCTCGCCCCAACGGTCCACGCGTGAGCAAAAAATGGGCACCCGTCTACCGAGTGCCCGTCGTGCTGGGATGGGTGAGGGAGGTACCCCGCTATTTTTTCTTCGCGTCCGCCCCTTTGGCTTTACGTTCGGCTTCGCGTTTGGCGATTGCTTCGTCCGTGATCGTGATCGCTTTACTCGCTTCAATAAAGGCGGGTACCGTATCGCAGATCGCAAAGAAATCGGCTTTACTCACGGAGCGCGTGTCTGCGGGTTGCACGCGTTTTTGGCAAACGCCCTTGAGGTAGTCCGCGAGCAATGTGGCGCCGCGCTTATTAAAGTCGGCGGTTTGCTGTTGCATATAGACACGGGTTCTGGCCATGCGTTCAAAGGGTTCAAAGTAGGCATCGGGAACGTTCACTTGCTCCCAGCCCTTGTCTTTGAAGCGAATCTTCATTAGGGTCCCATCGACCAAACGGGCCATCCCGACGCCCAACGGCGTTTGCGGGTTGGTGGGGGACGCAATGTACCAGAGCTGCTCGAGCCCCTTCACCCCATCCTTTTTGGCATTCAACGCCTGCCAGGCCGAATAACTCACCCCGTTGACGTCTTCACGCACTAAGTAGGTTTGGCTCTTTTGACTTAACGTCGTTTTGAGTCGGAAGGCGTCCGAGAGTAGCGCCGTCGTATGGTAGATTTCGCTCGTTTTGCCGTCATAGCGCTCTACGGTGGTGCGCGTGCTCACGGTTTCGTAGCGCACCCGATCCGGGTCCTTGGCGTCCCACGGTTTCGTGGGGTAGCTCGTCATATTGAGTTCCGTGGTGTTGGTCTTCTCGTTATGAATCATCAACACCGCAAAGAGTCGGTCGTTCACCACGTCGTCCGGGTTCACAATCGCGGTGAGACGCAAGGGAGGTTGGGACCAGAAAATGCGACCCAGGCCTTTGGCATAGCCGTTTTTACAATCACCGTCCCAAATGAAATCGTCCGTGCTACCTTCGGTCACCTTCGAAATCAAAATCTTGCAGGCCGCTTTTTTGTTTTTGGGCTGCGCGTACTCAAAGTGCGGGGTGGCCATGGGTGACGGGGCCCCAATGCGTTCCAATAAGCGACGGGTAGCGTTCGCTTCGTCGAGCGTTAAGTTCGGCAACGCATTCACATTATTCACGGTCGCCCCGCTCGTGGCGCTGGGGGGCGTTTGCACTTGGGTCGAGGGGCGCATCAACGTGGCACTACTCGTGGCGTTTACCCCAGCATTGGCGGGGGCAGGGGGTGCGGGCGGCGCGGTGTAAACGCGCTGTGCGCGACTCGCACTCGTCGTCATATCCACGGGAGCTGCTGGTTGTCCTTGCGCGGGAGCCGTGGCGGGTTGAGTCGCTTGCCACGTGGGTGCTGGCGCGTTCCCATTCCAAGCGGGCGCATTCGGGGTGGGCTGTGGCGCACGACGGCTCGCTGAGGAAACGGGTGGCTGTTGCGCGTACGTTCCCTGCGCTTGCGCTTGCGTTTGTGCTTGGGCTTGAGGTTGCGTTGACGCGGCCGGCGCATAGCCCGGATTCGGGGTGGCGTTAGGCGCCACGGTACGGCTCGCTGAGGAGGTGGCTTGCGGTACCTCTTGCGTTGGCTGGGCCTGAGGCGCACGCGTTGGAGGCACACTTGCCTGCGGCGCGGTGGGCGCAGGAGTCGCCGCTACCACGGGGGGCGTTGACGTCCCCGTCGTCCCTTGCGGGGAGGCGGTCGCCGTTGTACCCGCTGCGGGGTCGGCTGCCGAAACGCTGAGCGCGGTTAACCCCAAGAGACTTAGGACGCCTAACCGCACAATACTAGGACGCATACGTTGCGAGGAAGGGTGTCGATCGTCCGATGTGATTCGTCTTGCAAGATTGTTAACGCGATCGGCACGAAACGGGCGAATAAGGGAGTCAGTCATAGCCAGCCAAAACTTTTGAAGTAATCAACAAAAATGGATAATTGACGGCATTTTATCCGAACTTGTGGCGTTCGAGGAGTAGGAAAACGTCTTATCGGGGTGGAAGACGATCGTATTTAATTTTGTGAATTTCGCAAGATAAAAACACCG
>CAJJMF010000204.1 GCA_905192805.1 uncultured Sutterella sp.
CGCCTACAATCAACGGCTAGAGAGTTTCAAACCCGCCAACCTAGGCGGCCACGAGTCGTCCTCTGTTATAGCGCCGCCCTATTAAGATTCAGCTAACCATAGTAAAAAGGTTTTTAAATACGAATTATTCTCATTGTTTTGATGTCTTTTTTGGCCTACCTGCTCGCTAATAAACACGTATTTTTATTGTTAATCCACATATTTTAGATGGTCATTAACTTTTTTGACCTTCCGTACCATTAGGTGCTCCCACTATTGCAATTAGCAATAATTCTCATTACTATTGCTCTTAAGTTCATCGGGAGCCGTCGACAATCTCCCTTGGACGTACTTATTTAGAAAACGTTTTCTTACTTTAAAGACACCTATCATGGCAATTGAACCCAAAGGCATGCGCCGTTTGACGGAACTCGAACTCGGTCGTAGCGCGACCGTGGCGAAACTCAAGCTTCCCCCTGAAGAGGAAGCGCGACTCAATGAATTAGGCTTACACCGAGGCTCATCGGTACGCATTTTGCAAGGCGAAGAAAACTCGGCCCTGCTTTTGGCAGTAGGCGATGGACGCATCGGCGTCAATTACGAAACAGCCAAATTCATTTACGTGTTCTAAGCCAATAGAAAAAGGATAACAAAAATCATGTTTTTAAAAGATCTCAACCCAGGTGACAAAGGCAAAATTCTTTCCTATGGCAAAGAACACCCCGAATACCGCCGTCGCCTCTTGATGTTAGGAGCAACGCCGGGAACGACCTTTGAAGTCGTTCGCATCGCCCCCTTGGGTGACCCTGTAGAGATTCGTGTACGTGGTAGCTTCATCAGCGTGCGTAAAGACGAAGCGCGTTTGATTGAAGTTGAAAAACTCTAAACCCTCTCCAACTAAAGAAGACGTATCCAAAGATGACTCAAAAGAACACCATCTGCGTGGTCGGTAACCCGAACTGCGGTAAGACCACCCTTTTTAACGCCTTAACGGGTAGCCGTCAGGACGTAGGTAACTGGCCTGGCGTGACCGTTGAGAAGAAAGTGGGGTACTACACTTACCAGAAGCAAGAAATCGAAATCGTTGACTTGCCTGGGATTTACTCCATTACGCCCTCTTCGACCTCGGGTGAAGACGAACGTGTGGCCCGTGACTACATTCTCACGAACGAATCCTCGCTCGTGATCAACATCGTCGATGCCTCCAACCTCGAACGCAATCTCTATTTAACCTCGCAGTTAATCGAAATGCGCGTGCCGATGTTGGTGGTCGTCAACATGCTTGACATCGCTAAAGCGCACCGCTTGCAGATTCGCTTGAACGACTTGGAAAAAGCCTTAGGCTGCCCGGTGGTGGGTTTGGTTGCGTCGAAGAAGACGGGCTTAAACGAATTGAAAGAAGCCATCATGGCGAACTTGGCTAAGCCCGTGACGCCACCAATGGCCATTGGCTTTAGCCCCGAAGTGAGCGACTGCGCTCAGAAAGTGGAAGCCAAATTGGCCGAATTGGGCGTTCAGCGTCCGAAGTGGTTCGCGTTGCAGTTAATGGAAGGCGCTCCGGGTATCGAAGATAAGCTCCCCGAAGGGGCGGCGGCAGCGGTGGCTCCGATTATTGCGCCCACCAATGAAGCCCTCGACGGTGACCTCGACATTGCCATTGCCGACGCACGCTATACCTTCGTGGCGAACGTCGTCGAACAATCGATGGTGCGTTTGGGTGAAGTCAGCTCCACGATGACCGACAAGATTGACCGCATTGTGCTCAACCGCTGGTTGGGGCTCCCGATCTTCTTGTTCATCATGTATTTGATGTTCCTCTTTACGCAGAACTTAGGCGCGGCCTTTATTGACTTCTTCGACATTCTTGTCGGAGGTGTCTTGGTCGATGGGCTCGGGGAATTCCTCCAATCGATTGGCACGCCTGACTGGTTACGCGTCTTCCTCGCTAACGGCGTGGGTGGCGGTATCCAGACGGTTTCGACCTTTATCCCGGTGATTTTCTTCTTGTACCTCTTCTTGGCGGTGTTGGAAGACTCGGGTTATATGGCCCGCGCTGCGTTCGTGATGGACCGTATTATGCGTGCCTTAGGGCTCCCGGGTAAGGCCTTTGTGCCGTTGATCGTGGGCTTTGGCTGTAACGTGCCGGCCATTATGGCCACCCGTACGATGGACCGTGCGAGCGACCGTATTATCACGATCATGATGGCGCCGTTTATGAGCTGTGGTGCTCGTTTGCCGGTATACGTGCTCTTTGCGACGGCCTTCTTCCCGACCAATGGTCAGAACTTGGTGTTTGCCCTCTACTTAGTGGGTATCCTCGCGGCCATTATCACGGGCTTCCTCTTAAAGAAAATCGCCCTTCCGGGTGAAGCCAGTGCCTTCGTGATGGAAATCCCGCCCTACCATATCCCGACCGTCTCGGGTGTGTTGAGCCGTACGTGGGACCGCTTGAAGGGGTTCGTGAACCGCGCAGGTCGTGTGATCGTCGTGATCGTTGCCTGCTTGGCGTTCTTGAATTCCTGGGGTGTCGATGGCTCCTTCGGTAACGAAGACTCCGACAACTCGGTGCTCTCCGAAATCGGTAAGACCGTGACGCCTGCGTTAGCCCCGATGGGTGTGACGCCGGAAAACTGGCCGGCTGCGGTGGGTATCTTCACGGGCGTCTTCGCGAAAGAAGCCGTGATTGGTACGATGAATTCGCTCTACGACCAGATGGCTCGTAAGGAAAATGCTGCCAATGCGCCGGAAGGGGCTGCTGAAGAAGCGGCCGCCGAAGAAGAAAGCGAAGGCTTTAACTTCATGGCCACGTTAACGGAAGCCACCGACACGACCGTTCAGAACTTGAAGGACTTAGGCGGTGCACTCCTTGACCCGATTGGTATCTCAGTCGATGACCTCTCCGATACGGCCGCTGCCGCGGAAGAACAGGACGTCTCTGTCGATACGGTCGGTATGATGCAGAAACTCTTTGGTAGTCAATTGGCTGCGTTTAGCTACCTCTTGATGGTGTTGCTCTACATGCCCTGCGTGGCGGCGATTTCGGCCGTGTACCGTGAAGCCGGTGCCGCATGGACGCTCTTCTTGGGCGCTTGGACGACCGCGCTCGGCTACTGCTCGGCCACCCTCGTCTACCGTATTGGTACGTTTGCAGAAAATCCGACCTACGCCATCGTGTCGATTCTGATCAGTGCCGCCATCCTGGCTGTGATGATCCTCTGGATGCGCTCCTTCGCGAAGAAGAATCGTGGCAAAGGCCCGAAGATGATTCCGATTGTGGCACGTCGCTAATCGATCAACGTACTACTAACACTAACTAACCCTTGGGGGAAGGAGTGACATCCCTCCCCCAATGTCTAACTACTTTAGGAGGACACGAGATGGTTACGTCTCTAGAATTAAAAAACTACTTACTCGAACACGGTACGCGTACCGAAGAAGAACTCGCTCAGCACTTCAAAACCACGGTGGCCATGATTGGCATGATGGCGGAACGTTTAGAAGCCAAAGGCACCTTAACCTCGATCATGGTCGGCAAGTCGAGCTGCTGTTCGGGTGGTTGCAGTTGCGGGGACGCCGAAAAAACGAAACGTGCCTGGCGTGCTGTTCGTTAATCGTCACTTTTCACCCCACCGACGCCCCTGGCGTTTTTTAAAGCCTCAATACCTGAGTGATTTTGTAAGGTATTGTGACAGGGCTGACGCATAGCGTACTCTAACAAATCGCCAATATTTCTACGATAAATCT
>CAJJMF010000205.1 GCA_905192805.1 uncultured Sutterella sp.
CATTTCGAAACTCGAAACCCTCACGGATCCCAAACGTCTCATGGCAGCTAATGCCTCGAAACTGGTGATTCTGGACTTTACCGACCTGCTCAACATTGACAACTCCGCCCTCGACCAATTAGAGCAATTCCGTAAGTCACTCCTGAGATTTAACCATGAATTAATCATCGCAGGGGCCGCAGGGTATACCTACCAACAATTAAAACGCGTGGGAATGATTGACGCTCTAGGGGAAAATATTCAACCCAATATGGAATTTGCACTGGCCCGTGCACGCACGCGCCTAGCGGACATGAACACGGCTCAATAGCCGACAATTCCCAAAGGGCCCCTCTTGAGGGGCCCTTCTTTTTTAAGGGCTCACGAGCGTTAACGTCCCGTCGGCCTCACTACTGGCCAAATAAATTTCGCCAAACGACTCGGCTTGGGTGATTTTGATCAACCCCTCTTTGCCCAACTCCAACAGAGCCAAAAACCAGACGGTAATCTGGTACTTACTGGCTTTCGGGGTAATTAATTCTGAAAATCGAACAGTGCCTTGCGTACTCAGGCGCTTCAAAATCTGTGTCATGTGCTCGCGAATGGACAGCTCTTCACGGGTGACGGTATGGTGAGTGAGTAACTTCGCTTGCGCCAACACGCCTTCCCATGCCGTACGCAATTCCCACGCATCCACTGAGGGGTAAGGATTCTCCGGGAGAGTCACCTCCACATTCATGAGCCAGAAATCACGGCCTTCACGTGGCAGTGTCGACAATTGACGCCCTAAATCGCGTATTTTTTCGTATTCCTGCAAACGTCGCATCAGCTCTGCACGGGGGTCCTCGGGTTCTTCATTGCCTTCCCGTGGCGGTGCGGGTAAAAGCAGGCGACTTTTGATTTGCATAAGCGTCGCCGACATAACCAGATACGCTGCCGCCAACTCGAGGTTACTCTCACGAATCAATTCCACATAGCGTAGATATTGATCGGTCAGTTTGGCCATAGGGATGTCCATCACGTCGAATTTCTGTTTACGGATCAAGTAAAGGAGAAAGTCGAGAGGCCCTTCAAAACTTTCCAGGAAGATGCGTAAGGCTTCGGGAGGAATGTAGAGTTCAGCAGGACAATCGGCTAACGGTTCACCATAGAGCTTGGCGAATACCGCTTGCTGGGTATGTTCGTCGATTGGCGTAAATGTGAGCGTTTCTTGCATCGATACCGATTTCCCTATGACAAAAGGCCTCTGCGCAGTGTGTGCTCAGAGGCCTTGTCATGTGTGAGCTCGCGCTCTACAGAGCGGAGCAATTCCTCATCGCTTAGAGAGGATCATACATGAACTGGCGAATTTCCGTTTCCAAATCCGCCGGGCGCGTATTCTGCGCCAAATCATTGTCATAGGCGTACTGAGCGATGGCCTTACCGATCTGCACAGACACTTCACGCACCTGCGAGAGCGGCGGATAGAGCGAACCCTGAGCCAAGTCTTCGGCGCTCACCAATTCAGCCAAACGACGCGAAGCGGTTAAGAACATAGCCGTCGGCATCCAACGGGCCTTGGAGAAAACAGCCCCCAAGCCTAAGCCTGGGAAGACGTAGCTGTTGTTGCCCTGACGGGGCACGAAGTGCTGACCATTGAATTCCACCGGAGCGAACGGCGAACCGGAAGCAAAAAGCGCACGGCCGTCGGTCCACTGATAGGCTTCTTCAGCAGTACATTCCGCACGCGACGTGGGATTCGATAACGCGAACACCATCGGACGTTCATTAAGAGCAGCCATTTCACGCAACACGGCTTCATCGAAGACCTTCGGCTGAGCGGACACGCCAATAATGCCAGTCGGCTTAAATTGACGAATCGCTTCCAAGAAACTCTTCGTGCTCGGTACGGGCTGAGCGAAAGGCACCTTGTTGTGCGCCAATACGTCACCGCGCGTGCTCGTCACTAAGCCCTTGGAGTCGAACAACATGCAGTGCTTGAGCGCTTCTTCACGGGGCATGCCTTCTTCGACCATCGCTTCAACGAGCAGTTCAGCGATACCGGTCGCGGCTTCGCCCGCTCCCATAAAGAGGAAGCGCTGGTCGGCCAACTTTTCCTCTTTGGCACGCAACGCCGTGAACACCCCAGCAACTGCCACCGAGGCCGTCCCTTGAATGTCGTCGTTAAAGCACAACGTTTCGGTCTGGTACTTCGCCAACAACGGGAAGGCATTGGCATTACCAAAGTCTTCAAACTGAATCAATGCATGGGGCCAGCGTTCACGCACAGCCTGAACGAACTCGTCCACGAACTCGAAATAATCGTCCCCCGTCACACGCGGCTGACGTAAACCCAAATAAAGCGGGTCGTCCAAGTATTCCTGAGTATTGGTACCGACGTCTAACACGACGGGCAAGGTCTTGTCTGGATCAATCCCAGCGCAGGCTGTGTAGAGGGCCAACTTACCACACGGAATCCCCATACCGTTAATCCCTAAGTCACCCAGACCTAAAATGCGCTGCCCGTCCGTCACCACGATCACATCCACTTCTTCGTTGGGCACGTTGGCGAGCAACTCACGTAAGTGGCCTTTGTCTTTGTAGGAGAGGAACGCACCATGCGGGTGCAACAAGATGTGGCTGAACTTCTGGCACACTTCTCCAACGGTCGGCGTGTAGACGATCGGCATGTATTCATCGGTGTACTTGATGAGGAGCTTATAGAAGAGATCTTGGTCCGTAGCCAAGATACTATCCAGCATCAAATACTTGTTGAGCGGGTTCGAAAAGCGATTGAGCATTTCGCGTACACGCAACATTTGGTTGTCACGCTGTTCAATCACGGGGGGTAATAACCCTCGCAACCCTAACGTATTCTGTTCATTTTCGGTAAACGTTGTGCTGTGATTAATGCGGGGGTTATGTAATACATCCTCACCGCGCATCTGCTTGCAGTTCTTCATAAGTCCTTCTTTGAAAAAAACTCCACGGGGTACGAATTGTCCGGGCAGTTAACAAGAAAAGGTGTCAGTACACACCAACACCTTTGCTCGATTCTAACAAAATTTCTTCGCAAAAAAACGCTTTTCCCCTTACCGACTGATACCCCTATTCCTTTGGAGTTAACCGGAAGGGAGAGGAAATTGCAACCAATCGTATCCCGCTATCGTGTGATAGCTTTTAAGCGTAATTTTGCGGTTTTTGCAGCTTCACTCTTCGGGAAACGCTGCAAGACTTTGTTAAAGGTGGCCTGAGCGGCTTTCACGTTACCTAAAGACGCTTGTGCAGACCCAACACTGACCATCGCATCCGGAACTTTTTCATCATTCGGGAATTCACGAATCAGCTGATTCTGAATATTAATCGTGCTCTTGTAGTCTTCCAAAGCAAAACTACAGGCCCCTTGCCAATAAAGAGCATCCGGACGATAGGGAGACTCTTTCCAATTGCGATTAAAGTCCGTAAAGAGCGTCAATGCCTTTTTGTAATCATCACTCGCTAACGCGGCCTGAGCATCTTCATACGCTTGTTTTTCTTCGGGCTGAACCGTCACAGTTTGACCATTGATCGTTACCTGTTGAGGTTCCACTTTATTCAAACGTTGATCGACGTTCTGGAACAATTCACGGCTGGACTTTTGCTCATTTTTGAGAGCATTAGCCATTTCTTCAATATGGTAGATTTTCCCGCACCATTCGGTCCAAGCAGTCCATAAATCTGTTCCTTTT
>CAJJMF010000206.1 GCA_905192805.1 uncultured Sutterella sp.
TCCTCTCCCCCTACTTGACAGATCACGTTGAGTGAAAACAATTTGAGTTTGAAGGTTCCCTTCACCATTGGGTAATCTTCATTTTTGGGGACGATTGCCCGGCAAGGCCCAAACCTTGTCGGGCAATTTTTCATTGTTGAGGCAGGTGTGACTCCGAATCACCTGCCTCTTTTTTATCCACTTCGTTATCCTGAGGGAGCCTTCATGGCCCGTCCATGCGCTCAACATTGGTGAAATTCCTTAGACCCCCATAAAAGTCCTCCTCTTCGTCCCCCACAACACGCTCACTTGGCGCATACTATGTGCCAACTCATCGGGTTGCGTGTTCGCTCACCCTACGGTTGACTCCTGCCCACGTGTCGTGGGCGGTTGAGTCCCAGGCGACCCCACCCCTTTTCTACCGACTTCTTTTTTTATTTTTTACTTTTAGGAGATCTCTCCATGCTGAGCGATATCGAAATTGCCCAAGCTACCCAGTTAATTCCGATTGAAAAACTCGCCCGCGACGCGGGGCTCGAGGAGTCCGAATTCGAACCCTATGGCCGTGATAAGGCCAAAGTGGAATTGAAGGCTGATCGTCCCTCTACCGCCAAACTCATTTTGGTGACCGCCACCTCGGGGATGCCAGCCGGGTCGGGTAAAACCACCACCTCGATCGCCTTAGCGCAAGGCCTACAGCGCATTGGGCACCGCACGACGATTGCGTTGCGTGAACCCTCCTTGGGTCCGGTCTTTGGGATGAAAGGGGGTGCCGCGGGGGGTGGCTACTCCCAAGTGCTCCCGATGGAAGCCATTAACCTCCATTTCACGGGGGACTTCCACGCGATCACGTCCGCCAATAACCTCTTAGCCGCGTTGATTGACAATGCTCGTCATCAGGGCCAGGTGACGTTGAAAGAAGTCTTCTGGCGTCGTGTGTTGGACGTGAACGATCGTATGCTTCGCAATATCGTCACGGGTTTGGGTGGAAACGCCAACGGGATTCCGACCGAAACGGGCTTTGACATTACGGTCGCCTCCGAATTGATGGCCGTCTTGTGCTTAGCCACCGATATGGAAGACTTACGGGCTCGCATCGATCGCATCGTCGTGGGGACGCGCCCGGATGGTAGCGCCTACACGGTGAAAGAATTGGGCGCGACGGGGTCCCTCTTGGCCCTCCTCAAAGAAGCCATGAAACCCAACCTCGTGCAGACGATCGAAGGAAATTTGGCCTTTGTGCACGGTGGTCCCTTTGCCAATATCGCCCACGGTTGCAACTCCGTGGTCGCCACCAAGACCGCCATGAAACTGGGCGAATACACCGTCACCGAAGCGGGCTTTGGCTCGGATTTGGGCGCCGAAAAGTTCTACAACATTAAGTGCCGTGCCGCGGGGCTCAATCCGGCCGCCGTGGTGCTCGTCACGTCCACTAAAGCCTTGAAGTGGCACGGTGGGGTGCCCTTGGCTGAGATCGGTAAACCCAACTTAGCAGCCATGAAAAAGGGCTTTTGCAACTTGGATCGCCACGTGGAAAACTTGCAGGCCTTTGGTCCGAACGTGGTGGTCTCAATTAACCACTTCCACACGGATACCGACGAAGAAATTACGGCCTTGGTGGAACACTGCAAGGCCTTGGGTGTACGCGTGGCCGTGAGCGACGGGTTCGCCAAGGGCGGTGAAGGGGCGGAAAGTTTGGCGCGTGAAGTCGTCGCGGCCGCCCAAGACGTGAAACCCTTACAGTACTCCTACGACGAAGACATGACCGTCTTGGAAAAGGTTGAAGCCTTGGCGACGAAAATCTACAAGGCCGGTAAAGTCGACTTTTCACCGGCGGCCATGAAAGACTTTAAGCGCTTAGTGGAACTGGGCTTTGATAAGCTCCCCGTGTGCGTGGCGAAAACCCCGTTCTCGCTCTCACACGATCCGGCCTTATTAGGCTCCCCCGAAGGGTTCACGCTCCCTGTGCAACGCTTGATTCTCAATGCCGGGGCTGGCTTTGTGGTCGTCACGACGGGCGCCATCATGCGTATGCCTGGGCTCCCGAAGGATCCCGCGGCGATGCACATTGACGTCGTGAACGGCAAGATTACGGGCTTAGCCTAAGACTCGTTTCGCTCAGAGACCCTCGTCCCTGAGCCCCCGACCCAAGCGACACGAAAGGACGAACACTTCGTGTCGCTTTTTTTGCGTTCTCTTTTTCGTATCAACCCGACTGAGGAAAAACCCTAATAGCGCTCACCTTGCGATGGGAGAGGGCTTGCGCTATTGTTGAAACGATCCGTGGCGCCTTGTACGTCCGACGTACAGACCCTGTGCCACGCCTGACTTAGGGAGAATGTTTTATGGCGAAAAGCCTCACCATTGGACTCATTACTGGGGTCCAAAATATTGTTGCCACGTACGTCAAGAGTGCCCTCTTAAACGCAGCCAAAGCCTTTGATGTGCAGGTCACCCTCGTTGAAAGTGACATTGCCTTACCGGCACAAGCCCCCTCGAGCCGCCATGCCTTAGCCGATCGAAAGTTGACCGTCTTAGCGAGTGCGCTCGAACTCGAAAGTAAAGGCGTGGACGTGATCGTCACGGGCGACTGGCGTAGCGAACCCTTCTTAAAAGAAGTCCGCAAAGAACTCACCACCCCCTTGATCTCCTTTTTTGAGGAAAGCGTGAAGTACATTACGCACCACAATTTCAAAAAGATTGGTCTCATCGGGAATGTGGTGCCCGTGGAATACTTCCGCACGCATTTGCCTCAGGTCGAATTCATCGAAGCCGAAGGGGAAGACCAACGTGTCAACACGGACGATATTTCGATCATTCGTGAATACACCGACCGTTTAGCACATGCGCAGTGTGATGCGTATTTCCCGAATTGTGGTCGTATGGCGGGGGTTGTCTCGACCTTAATCGGGTACGGCTACCCCTTTATCGACGTGTTTGCCTTGACGGCCGAAAGCCTCATTAAAAATCCCCCGGCCCCCTACGCCAAACCCTTTAAGGTGGGCTTAGTGGGCGGTTTAGGGCCTGCGGCGACGGTGGACTTATACGACAAGATTACGCGCGCGACACCGGCCAAAAACGACCAGGAGCATTTGCGCGTTGTGGTCGAACAAAACCCCGAGACGCCCGACCGTACAAAGTGCCTCTTGGAAAACGGTGAAGACCCGACCTGCGCCCTCTATGGGTCGGCGAAACGCTTAGAGCGCGACGGGTGCGACGTGATCGTGATTCCGTGCAACACGGCTCACGCCTTCCTTCCCTTCTTAGAGCGCCATATCAAGGTGCCCTTTATCAATATGCAGCAAACGACGATGGAAGAAATCCACGGTAAGCTGGGTGAAAAAGCGGTCATTGGGCTCTTGGCCACAACGGGCACGGTGAAGACGGGGCTCTATAGCGATAAAGCGACGGCCTTAGGGATGCCCTTATTTACGCCCGATGAAGTGCACCAGAATTTGGTCATGTCCGCCATTTATGGCCCCTTAGGCGTCAAAGCGGGCTTTACCGACGGGCAATGTAAAGACGATCTGTTGCGTGCTGCACGCTACCTCGTTGAAACCTGCGGTTGCAA
>CAJJMF010000207.1 GCA_905192805.1 uncultured Sutterella sp.
CACGCCCGCAATGCCGACGATCTTGTGGAGCGGCACATCTACGTCGATGTTCTTACAAAGTAGTGGTTATGCAAATCGCGTGCCTTCACCGCAGCGCCACGGGTATCGATCGTATCAAATTGGCTTTCGACGCGGCCTACACGGGCGACGAGGTCCGTAAAGACGCGGTTATTAAAGAGCGCCGTCCAATAAAGTCCGCCTTCCATCGCGCGCCCCTTAATATCGGCCGGAGCCGGGCGTTGACTCGAAAAGTCGGTATAACCAAAGTAGCCACCCACACGACTCACGTCGCCCACCGGGGTGTCCGCCCCGACTTTCACGTGTCGCAAATCCAGATCCCAATGGCTGGCGGTGATCTGGGGGGCAATTCGCCAGTTGGTGCCCGAGACTTTCGCCCACGGTGTAATGCGTTCGTCGCGTGAGGCAAACGTGTGAATGTCGCCCAAGCGTTCACGCAAGGTTTCCGCTGTCTGCAAGGCCAGCAGGTAGTTGGCCGTGGAAGCACTGATCGCACCCTTGGCCGTGTCGGTAAAGGCGGGTAGGGTGGGCTCCGGTGTTGGCTCTGGAGTCGGTTCTGGTTCGGGCGTGGGTTCGGGTTCAGGCTCAGGACGATAGGCCGTATAGAGGTACCAGTTGTCGGTGTTTTCATCATCGACCGCACGTTCGGGGTGCGATGAGGTCGTGGCCTCATCGTTCACCATCGTGGAATTCCCGACGTAGTACTTTAATTCGCCCAGTTCGATGGATTGCGCTTCTTTAAAGGTCGCGGTGTAGGCGTCAGGGTTCGTGAGGCCATTCACGGATCGCACCAATAAAATTGGCATCCCCGTGGGCTGTCGATCGGATTGGTTTTGAATGTCGAGCGTATGCTCACCCTCACTACTCTCTACAATCTCCAGCACTTGGCCTTCGTTCGTTTGCGTGTTGACGTTGAGCGTAATCCAGCCATCCTTCCCTAAGAGTTTGTTGGTCACGAGCGAAGCGGGAATCGGTGTGGCAGCCGGAGCCGTCGTATCGGTCGCCGTGGGCTCAGTCGTGAGCGCTGCTGCACGCAACATCCGAGCCGAACGATCCGTGTTGCCAGAGGTACTATCGGTCTCTTCCTCGGGTTCCGGTTCGGGTAACGTCACTTGCCGTAAGTCGAGCGCCCCGTAGCTCGCAAAGGTAATACTGTTCACGTGGGACGGTTCGTCGATCGCTGTCCACCGTCCGCCATTTTTGAGGTTCACCTCAATGGTGGCGGGATTCTCGGGGGTTAAGGCATTGGTGAGGTGGAGCGCTGCTGTTGCTTCGGGAGCACTCAGCCCGAGTGTAAAGCGAGCGCCATTCATGATGTACACATCACCCGATAGGCGCTTGGGTCAAATCGGTTTCGATCCATGCGCCAGAACCAACACCAGTCGCAAACAGGCCATCGGCGGGAAGGCTTAAACTGCCTTCGAGTCGAATGTGGCTGGTATCCGTTGCTCCCGATCCCGTCGAGGCGATAAAGGCGTAGCCAGGGACCCCCACTACGGTGGCATTACGAATCGTCATCTCGGCTTGTGAATCATCGCTCGCACTTTGAAGGACTCCATGACCGCTACTATTGAGCGTAAGCTCATCGATGCTCATGGTACTCTTGACTTTGTGGGACGCAATGACCCGGATCCCGAACGTATACTGTTGCGTGCTAATCGAGCCCGTTGACGTGGCGTTCAACTGATCAAAGGTGATCGAGGAGGTGGTGTTCTGAAGACTTAATTCGAGCGCACGTGTGTAAAAGCCACTACTGATGGCTTCGATGGTCGTGCCGTCCTTGTAGTCGGACTTGATCTCTACCGCTTGCTGGGAATCCTCGGCCGTTTCGGGTTTCTGCGACTGGATTAGTAGGCCCCAGGTTTTGCTGGAACCTTCGGAATGAATGTTCGTGTGGTGCGCTTCGGTCGTATAACTGCCGCCGACGAGAGCGGTATCGACACCATAACTTTCGCCAATGGCTGTTTTCGAGGTGACATCCAAACCACCGCCAAAGGTTGCCTTGAAAGTCCCTTCATTCACACGGTGGTTGAGCCCCTTGGTTGTTTGATAGAGTTCGCTTGTTGCCGATACAACCGTTTTACCAGCGAGTTCAAAGATTTGTTCCGAGCGGGGATACGCAAACGTACTCAAACCAATCGCCGATCCTCTTGTCCGTCGAGAGGCTGATTTGACCACCGCATTGAGGGTGAGGGTGCTGCCTGCATCCGTGATCAACTTTTGTTGGTGAACGGTGTTACGTAGCGCTTCAATATCGTCTGCGCTGAAATCATCCAAGGCACTGTTGCTCGTGTTGAGCTCATCGTCTGTCCAGCCTGTGGCGTAGAATTTGGCGCCTAAAGCATCACCGCCCCCTGTGCTTTGGGCCGTAAACGTGGCATCTTTTTTAAAGTGCAACGTAGGCATCCCGTCGCCCGTATCCGCATATTTACTTTCCATGACGATCCCCGAGACCGGACGCGCGAGCGCACTGGTGGAATTGGCCGTGACCGTATGGTGGAAAGTGAGATGCGATGCTTTGTTGTACGAATCTTTAATGCCTAAAGCAATGACACTATTGGATTGGGCGTTGTCTGTTAAAGACGAATTGTTGTTGACGCGAATGCTAACGGGCTTTAAGAAGTCCACGTTGGTGTGGGCGGTGTGTCCGGGATAATAGTCCGTAGCATAATTGTCGGTGGCAATCCCTTGTGTGATCGGATAGTAGTTCGAGTGATTGACGGCCCCTTCGGAGTCTACAATGAGTTCAGCGTCCCAGATGACTGTGTTCGTGCCGTGTTCTCTATTTTCGTTGGTATGAAGCCAAAAATTCACCACATTGTTGTAGCCAGTGGAGACATTCATGGGACGGGAAAACACATGGATTCGATTGCCAGTTACCCGAGTCGTTCCATTTTTGTTGATTTTTAGGATGTCATAGTAGCTACTACCACCCTCACGGGCACCGATGTAGTAATCTGGCGCATCCGTGGTCAGATCTCCCGTGAGCGTTAACGGTGTCCAATTGCCGTTACTGTCAACGTTGACTGGGGTAATGGAGGCGTAGGGATCTTCCGCAGCGAGCAAAGACGGCGGTGGGGTGAGGTAGGTGAGTAGTCCAAGGAAGGCAATCGCTAAAGGCGTGTACTTAAACGAGGTACTTCGAGGATGATCACAATAGGGTCGTCGTTGTAGCATAGTCTTGTCCCAAAAATAATGAAAAAGTAAGTTAATTAGGACGCAACAGGGAGGGTGAAAACTAGGTAGATTGTCGTAGTTTCCTGTGAGGTCAAAGGAATTTTACTGATGATTAATTTTATTTGCAACAATATATTTATTATATTTAAATAGTAGTTGGCAAATAATTAGAAAATAACTGAGTCGAAAGCGTTTTGCGGTATTGACTCAGTGTCGGTATTAGGAATGAACTACTCGGAGAGGCGTTTTGGTAATCGAGAAAAATTGAGCGAATTGGCTTTCATCAAACGACATTTAACGCCCGTATCAAATAACATCCAACGATTTTGACGAAATTGCGTGGAT
>CAJJMF010000208.1 GCA_905192805.1 uncultured Sutterella sp.
CCTAAATAGTGACGCTTCAGTTAATAACGCGAAGCGTAGGGGTTTCACTCCGGCAGCCCTGTCGTGAGTGACACGCTACGCTTGACCCTCCGTCGTATGCTCTGTTGATAACACCGAATTTTGCTTGGCTTACAATGTAACCCAAGCAATTTAGATTTTTATAATTTGGGAGTCTCTCCTATGATCGATATGAAAGATGAATTGGCTGAATTAGAAGCGATGCAAAAAGAAGTCAACAACCGTCGCCAAGCCTTGCGTGATGACGCAAAACGTCAGGCTCAATTGATTATCACGCAGTTCGGGTTACACCCGAGTGACTTTGAATGGTCCGACCAGGAATTGCCCCGTAAGGGCCGTCGTGGTCCGGTTCCGCCGAAATTCCGCGGTCCCAATGGGGAATTGTGGACCGGTCGTGGTCGCACCCCCAAGTGGGTCGAATCCCTTATCGCTGATGGCTATGACATTGACCAGTTTGCCATCAAGTAAACTGCTAGAGGCTAAAACCTTGCAAACCTAGCATAAGCGAGAAATTCCTTCATGGGAGTTTCTCGCTTTTTTTTGGTTCGCTTGCCTGAGGGCCTATCCGAGTAGAGGAGGCGTGTCAATTCAGGGTAATACGACAGCAAGTGCCCAAATTTGCGAACAAGCGTTCAGAAAAATGTAAAAAAGTTATACAATAATTTCTTACTGATTTTCCGAGACTTTTGCGCATGTAACGCGCCAGCAACGAGGCCCCTATCGGACACGAAAACCCGGATTGGGGTAGGTGAGCTCAATGGATTATGTTATTCTAATGCCTGCTTTTTGATGCGGTGAATACCCTTGCCCGAGATTCACAGCATTACGCTTTATTGTCAGCGTCATTTCCCCGATCATTTGAAACGAAATAATATTTTTTTCTTGCCTTTTCAAACGATCGATTTGACTACGTACCTCGAAAGTGATAATCGGCGTTCATTCTTCTTTACGCCATCGCGTTATTTAAATACTGGAGTGTATCGTACGCTCCCCGCCGTTTTTGAGCGATGCCCACTGAGCGGGGCACCGACGTAGTGAGCTCACCCACCGGAGCCGCTCCATTCACTAGCGCTCCACGCTTATTCTGGCTGACAACACCCCGGGCAAACGGTGAAGTGCTGCGTGAGCACCTCAAAACCCTCGCGTGCGGTCGAAAGACTACAACAACGATCCAAGTCGTCCCCATCGCGGGTGTGTCCACGTTGCGTGATGCTTTACCCATGAGTTAACCCTGAATCGAACACGTAGACCACAACGCGCTCGTTGGGCCTGATGCTGTCAGTCATTGAGTGTTTCGCGTGCCGTTGTTGGAAGGTTAGGCGCCCTCCAGTCTACGAATTACGTAAAGGAGACCCATACAGAATGCCTAAAAATCAACAAAAAAAAGGCTGGAAGATTAATCCGGCGGTGTTTTGGCCGTCCGCGATCTTATCGATCCTCGTGATTGCCTGTGCGGCGATCTTCCCGAGCGCAGTGAATGATATCTTCGGTCACATTCAGCGCCGTATTTTCCAGGACCTCTCCTGGTTCTACATTTTGGCCGTCGCGGTGATTCTCGTCGGAATGGTCTATCTCGCGTTTTCGCGCTTTGGCGATATTCGCTTGGGGCCCGATCATGCGAAGCCCGATTATGATTTGATCACCTGGTTTGCCATGCTCTTTTCCACGGGGATGGGTATTGGGATCATGTTCTTCGGTGTTGCGGAACCGGTGATGCACTTCTTAGAACCCCCCACGGGCAGTGGCGGTACGGTTGCCGCAGCACGTGAAGCCTTAGAACTCACGTTCTTTCACTGGGGGTTACACGCGTGGGCGATTTACGCCTCGGTGGGCTTAATGCTCGCGTACTTTGGCTACCGTCATGCATTACCCTTAACGTTGCGTAGTGCGCTTTACCCCTTAATTGGGGACCGTATTCACGGTTGGATGGGTAACGCAGTGGACATCTTCGCCATTTTAGGGACCGTCTTTGGCGTTGCTACCTCGTTAGGGTTTGGCGTCTTACAGTTAAATTCGGGTCTCCACTACCTCTTTGATGCGCCAGTGGGCACCACCGTGCAATCGGTTCTGATTGTGGTGATTACAGCCATTGCGGCGCTCTCCGCGGCCTCCGGGCTCAATAAAGGGATTAAGTTTCTCTCGCAGGCCAACTTGTGGTTGGCCGTGATGCTCTTACTCCTGGTGTTTGCCTTAGGTCCTACGTCGAGTCTTTTAAAGCACTTCGTGGAAAACATGGGGCTCTATATCTCGGGGATTGTCGGTAAGACCTTTAATCTCTATTCCTATGAACCGAAGTCCAGTAACTGGTTAGGCGGTTGGACGCTCCTTTACTGGGGTTGGTGGATTTCTTGGTCACCCTTCGTTGGGCTCTTTATTGCGCGTATTTCGCGTGGCCGCACGATTCGTGAATTCACGGGTGGGGTGCTCTTGATTCCTGCCGGGTTCACGATGCTCTGGATGACGGCCTTTGGGAATTCCGCTATCGACCTGATCATGTCGGGCGTGGGTGCGGATTTAGCGACGAGCGTCAAGGCCGACGTGTCGATTGCACTCTTTAAGTTCTTTGAATACTACCCGATGACGACGTTACTCTCGGTTATCGGGATGGCCATGGTGGTGATCTTCTTTGTCACCTCGGCCGACTCGGGTGCCTTTGTGGCGGACGCCTTAGCGAGCGGTGGGATTAAAAAGACCCCGGCGAGCCAGCGTGTCTTCTGGTGTGCCCTCTCGGGCGTGGGCGCCATGGTGCTTCTCTGGGCGGGCGGCTTACAGGGCTTACAAACCTTGACGCTCCTCTCGGCCTTACCCTTTGCAGCGGTGCTCCTCATTGCGCTCTTTGGGTTACTGAAAGCGTTACGTATTGACGACTTTAAGCGCCAAAGCCATCAGATTACGAATGTGGCGCCGTCCTTATACCGTACGCCCGAAGGGTGGAAGCGTCGCTTGAGCGTGATCGTTCACTATCCGTCGTACGATCAGGTGAAGGACTACTTAAATACGACGATTCGTCCGTCGATGCAGGACGTCGTTGAGGCGTTTAAAGCGGAAGGATTGGACGCCTCCTTTACGAGCGTAAAAGACCGTGCTTCGCTCACGGTGCACTTTGCGGACGTCACCGACTTCCTCTACGAAGTGCGACTCGTGGGTTATGGCAATCCCGAATTCACGATGGCGGACCCGGATCGCGAAGACGATGAAGACCTCTCGTTTGTGCGCGCCGAAGTGTTCTTAAAGGAAGGCGGTCAGGACTACGACTTGATGGGCTGGAGCCGTGAACAGATTATTCACGACGTGCTCGATCAGTACGAAAAGCACCTCTCGTTCTTACGTATGGTGAATCGTCCGGAAGTTTCACTTCCTTAATGGCTCTCGGGCAGGGGGTCTCTTTAGGGAGCCCCCAATCAAAAAAGCGCTGAGTTCGACAAGAATCTCAGCGCTTTTTTCGTTCTATCTTAAACTCCGAGTCATAAAATGAAATCTATGGCTCGGAGTTTTCATTTTTA
>CAJJMF010000209.1 GCA_905192805.1 uncultured Sutterella sp.
CCGAGGCAAGATGCGCACGGACGTCTTCAAGCGTCGCACACGCCTCTAATGTCTCGAGGGTCACTGCATCGGAAATCGTCAAATCGCCGACTTCGGTACGACGTAACCCAATGAGATGAGCACCGCATCCTAACGCTTCACCTAAATCTTGCGCTAAAACGCGAATGTACGTCCCTTTGCTCACTCGGGTCACCAGGGTGAACGCTTCTCCATCAAAATCACGGATGCTCAGGGAGTACACCGTAATCTGACGGGAGGCTCTTTCCACCGTTTCCCCGCGTCGAGCGAGTTCATAGAGTGCTTCCCCATTGTGCTTAAGTGCCGAATACATGGGGGGCACTTGTTCAATTTGGCCTACGAAATCACGTGCGGCGCGTTCAATATCTTCTAGCGAGACCTCCACGGGACGACGCTGGATCACTTCCCCTTCCGCATCGCCTGTCGTTGTAACTTCGCCTAATTTCACGCGTGCTTCATAAGCTTTATCCGCATCCAATAGGTCTGCGGAAAATTTGGTTGCGTTACCAAAACACAACGGCAACAAACCGGTTGCCATCGGATCGAGCGTACCCGTATGTCCCGCCTTCTGTGCGTTAACAAGATTACGAACACGCTGCAGGGCCTGGTTTGAACTCATCCCTTGGGGTTTGTCAAAGAGCAGGACACCATCAATACTATCTCCACGCTTTCCCACGCTTAGCGCTCCTCAGGGGTATCAGCCATCGCTTTACGAATGAGCTGATCCATTTCAAAGCCGCGCTCCACGCTGTCATCATGCACAAAGTGCAAAGTCGGTACGGTGTGAATCGTATATTGTTTAAACAAATGATTACGCAACATGCCTGCTGCCGCATTCAAGCCTTGGGCACAAAGGTCGCTATCGCTACCAATGACCGTAAAGTAGACTTTCGCGTGCGCGTAATCGGGGGTAATGTCGCACCCCGTAATGGTCACGAGCCCAACACGAGGGTCACGCACTTCCTTGGGAATAAGCATCGCTAAATCTTTAGCGATTTGATCTGCCACTCGCAAGGAGCGACCTGTTTTTTTTGGAGCCATTGATCCACCTCCTAGATTTGGCTGCACTCTTTGGGTACCCAAACACCCAAAGAGTGCGTTAAATACATGATAGGTTAGCGAGTCGAGCCTCCTCGCTCGACGCGCCGATTAATCCAACGTACGGGCGATTTCAGTCACTTCGAAGACTTCGAGCTGATCGTCGACATGGATATCGTCGTAGCCCTTCAACGAAAGACCGCATTCCTGTCCCGCCTTCACTTCACGGACGTCGTCCTTGAAGTGCTTCAAGCTGGCCAATTCGCCCGTCCAAATCACCACGTTGTCGCGTAACAAACGCACCTGGGCATTGCGACGCACCAAGCCATCGATCACACGGCAACCCGCGATGTTACCGACCTTCGGCACACGGATGATCTGACGGATTTCTACCAACCCTAAGCTCGTTTCACGTAACTCAGGCGAGAGCATGCCACCCAAGGCTGCCTTCACGTCATCCACGGCATCGTAGATGATGTTGTAGTAGCGGATATCGATACCATCGGCTTCGGCCACTTTACGCGCTTGTGCATCGGCACGCACGTTAAAGCCGATAATGACCGCCTTCGAAGCCGCAGCCAAGTTCACGTCGGATTCCGAAATACCGCCGACAGCCGCATGGACCACCTGCACACGCACTTCGTCGTTGCTCAACTGCGTCAAGGCATGGATCAACGCTTCCTGCGAACCCTGAACGTCGGCCTTGATAATCAACGACAACGTCTTCACTTCGCCTTCAGCCACATCCTTGAAGAGGTTGGCCAAGTTGGCCGCTTGCTGCTTGGCTAACTTCTGATCGCGGTACTTGCCTTGGCGGAAGAGCGCGATTTCGCGGGCCTTACGTTCGTCGTTCAAGACAAACATTTCTTCACCCGCATCCGGCACACCCGACAGGCCTTGGATTTCGACCGGGATCGACGGACCCGCCGACTGCACAGCCTTACCCAATTCGTTAATCATGGCACGCACACGACCGAATTCGTTGCCCACCAAGACGATGTCGCCACGGTGTAAGGTACCCGACTGCACCAACAACGAAGCCACCGGACCACGCCCCTTATCGAGACGCGATTCGATCACGATACCCCGAGCAGGACCTTCCTTCGGAGCCTTCAATTCGAGCATTTCTGCTTGCAACAACACGTTTTCAAGCAACTCATCAATCCCAACACCGGTCTTAGCCGACACCGGGCAGAAGGGCACATCACCGCCCCACTCTTCAGGCATCACGTTGTTCGCAACCAATTCCTGCTTAACCCGTTCGGGGTTGGCTTCCGGTTTATCGATCTTGTTGATCGCCACCACCAACGGCACCCCAGCAGCGCGCGCATGTGAAATCGCTTCTTTCGTCTGCGGCATCACGCCGTCATCGGCCGCCACCACCAGAATCACGATGTCGGTGGACTGCGCCCCACGAGCACGCATGGCCGTAAAGGCTTCGTGCCCCGGGGTATCCAAGAAGGTCACAATGCCACGCGGCGTTTTCACGTGGTACGCACCAATGTGCTGAGTAATCCCACCGGCTTCACCCGCGGCCACTTTGGCACGGCGGATGTAGTCCAATAACGAGGTCTTACCATGGTCCACGTGACCCATGATCGTCACCACAGGCGGACGCGGCAAGGCTTCGTATTCCTCGGTAGCCAATTCACCTAAAATGGCTTCCGGATCGTCCGGCTTCGCGGCGATCGCCTTATGCCCCATTTCTTCGACGACAATCATCGCCGTATCCTGGTCGAGCATCTGGTTAATCGTCACCATCTGCCCCATCTTCATCAGGCACTTGATCACTTCGGTCGCTTTCACGGCCATCTTGTGCGCCAAATCCCCAACGCTAATGGTTTCGGGCACTTGCACTTCGCGCACCACGGGCTCTTGAGCCTGCGTGGGCTGCGGTTCATTACGACGGTTGCGATCTTGACTACGACGACCGCGGGCGGTACGCCACATCACTTCGCCACCGTCCTCGTCACCACGCGTCTTAATCGTGCGACGGTGTTGATTGCCTTCATCACCCCAACGATCGTTATTGTTGTTCTTGCCCTTCTTCTTATCGGAAGGATGCGATTTCTTTTCATTCGTGGGCATCGCGTCCATCATGTCGTAGGCATTGCCCATCGACGGACGGTCAGCGCGCGGCTTCTTATCTGCACGTTTGCGATCATTGTTGCGATCGTTACTGCGTTCACCAGTGCTATTACGGTCGTTCGAGCCCGAGCGTTCCGCATTTGCATTGCGATCGTGGTTACGATCATTGCGATCATTGCGGCGATCGTTATTACGTTCACCGTTGCTGTTACGGTCGTTGCGATCATTACGATCATTACGGTCGTTACGCTTGGCATCACGATGACCTTCACGGCGCTCATGAGTGCGTT
>CAJJMF010000210.1 GCA_905192805.1 uncultured Sutterella sp.
GAAGTTTCTTACGGAGGCGTCGTTTTTGCTGCCCCCTATCCGACCTCCTATCCGCCCCCCTATCCGACACCCATTTACTCCGTCAACTGGGGATCCCTTTACCCGTTGTCCCTTGATCCCGCTTACCCGTCTCCCTTCTCGCCCAAGGCCACCAGAAGATACGATTGAGGGTAGTGATCACTTACTTCGCCCCTAAGAGCGTTCGCCCCGCTCGGGCTCACCTCCCCGTACTCCGCCTCCCTCACCGACGAAAGCGCCGCTTTAGGCACTAACCGCACCCAGCGTTTTGCGACCACGAGTCCCATCACGGGGGGCGAGACGTAGTCCTCACGCGCTCCTCGTTCGACGCAACCTCCTGCCTCGCTATCTTCGCTAGCCGACGCGTCCCGTCCCCGCAAGCAGAGCCCTGGCCAGACCGTTCGTAGGCTTTGTCGCAAGGCGGGCAACGAGGAGAACGCCTGAAAGTGCCCCCTTGCGGGCCCGCCGTTTCGCGAGTAAGGACTCACTCGCCCCCACCCATAAGTAGTCCCTCCGCCAGCCCACGGGTTTTGCTCAGGGTATTGCCCATACTTCGCCTCTTCGTCACACCCCGCGTGCGCGGCGAGCACACGCGTTAACCCAGCCTCACTCCAGCGCATGGCCCACCACGGACTCATACGGGCTTCCCGTAGGGTGAGTAACCCTTCCCCCACCGCTCGCCACACCAAGGCCCTTGCTCCCCCTTCAATGTCTAAGTCCCGAATGAGGGCTTCGATGTTTTCAGGGAGTAACGTGGCCGGAATAAAGACCCCTTGCGACAACGCAAACGCTTCGGGCCACGGCGTTAATTGGTTGAGCCGTCGCAACGTGGTGGGTAACCACGTGCGTAGCATCGCGTCAATCCGTGCGTCCCACACGTCCCCGTCTCGGAGAGGGGGCTCGATGAGTGAGTGATCACTCACTTCGGTTGACCTGGCTTGGGCGTTGCCTTCGGGAGCTTGGGTAGTGTCGGGTCGCTTAACCTGCTGTGCCCCCGTTGTCTCCCGAGTCACGCCACTCACCCCCGTCACGTCCCTCTTGGCGTAAGCGCTAACGTCGTTCGCCATCACCCAACGCCACGTGCGAGGGGTAGCGAAAAAGGGAGGACAGTCCTTCGCCTCGTTGGGCACGCTCTCGCCCCTGACGGTCGTCGCTACCTCTCGCATCTGCCCGGCAATCGGAGTGTGGCTCGCGTTCTCAAGGGGGACATCCTCGCACTCTTCCCTGATTTGATGCCTGTCCGCACGTGTGCCCAGCGTCGGGGCGTTCTCCTTCGCCGTCGCCATCGCCTTCGCCATTGCCTTCTCACCCCCCTTCGCCACCACTTTCTTCACCGCTTGATTCCCTGCTTTATTCACATCCGTCTCCACCGCGGGCTCCCTCCCCGGATCCCCTTCGTTATCCCTCCCCAGCGTCGCTTCGTTCTTCGCTTGTCCCCACGTGTCCGTGCGCTCCCCGGCCACTTCACTACCCCCCACGCGAACGCCCTGAGCGGCATCCGCAGGAGTCTCTACCGTCACGTCAAGGGCTTCGGTCTCCTGCTCGCCTTCGCTCGCGAGCGACCGCCAAAGCGCCTCCTCGGCCACCCGCTCTTGCGTTGCCCGTAAGGCCCAGCGCTCTGCCGCGAATTGACGTTCGCGCTCGGTCGCGTCCCCATGCCAATCGTCCTCAGCGCCGGGGATCCACGTCTCCCCACACCGAGGGCTTCCTCCCTCACTACCCGACTCCCACCCCTCGTGCCCACGCGTTGCGCGTTGCTCCTTAACCCTCGCCGCTCGCCCCATCGCCTCGTAGGCCGCCACCATCGCCCTCACTTCCGGGAAAAGGGCGGGCAACGGCGTAGGTGGCGTCATCCCCGCTCGGAGAGCAAAGCGTTCCGCGGCCCGAATGAGGGCATCGGCATCTCGCCATTTGAGATACCCTCGATCGGGAGTCGTGCTCGTTCCCCCCAACGCTTCCGTTGTGCTCGCCCCAAGAGGCGCTACGCTTCGCTCGGCTTCCTGCCCCCTCTCCACCCCGGCTCCGCCCATCGCGGTCGTCATTCCACCGGGACCCTCCGTCATGGGTAACGGAGACAAATTGCGTGAGCGTGCCAGGGCTTCACTCACAGGGCCCTCTTCACCCTTAGCTCTCCCACTCCCTTTCGCCAAACGCTCCCACGCGTCCATCCGATCGACGCGAGTACTGAGATCTTCCGGTAACGCCCCTTTAAGCGTTCCCCCTTCGCGGCCCGTTTTCCCGACCACCCAGACGGTCTCGCCCGCCGGGGTCGGGATCACCCAACCGCCCGAGCGAAGCATCTCGGCCAATACCCGCGTATCTTCGTTAAGACGTTTAATCCCTAATTGCCGCAAATGCGGCACCAACACCGAGAGGGCTTCGGGCCACTGCAAAAAGACCCCATCCTCGGCCACTAACAAGGGGGTGGCCATTTTCGCAACCGACGTTTCGCGGGCACTCGACAACGGGGTCACTTCGGCTTCCCCTCGCCAACGTGCCATCGTGTGGTGGGCTTGATGCAAAATCGCGGGATCTATCTTGACCCCTAAGAGGGTCCCATTGGGAATCCAATCCCCCGTTTCACAACGCATTCGAATAGCGAGTGCCAACACATCGGCCCAACCGGTTAATTGCGCCTGCCGTCCTTGCCGTTTGGCCAAAAGGCGTTCCCGTTGGTCTTCCACGCGACTGCGTGCGAGCGTCACCACTTCTAAGAGCGTCGTCGAGGCTTCCCGCGCTAACGCGTCCCCCTCCACCATCGGGGTGCGATTCATGAGGGCATCTTCAAGCAGTGCCACTAAGCTCGGCATCCCCTCACGGGTAAGCCCCGCTAACCAGAGCCGTGTCGCCGGGAGTACGGTTTGTCGTAAAAGCACCAGGGGTAAGGTAGAGCGCGACGGATCCCCACCCTCACGCTTCACGGTGACGCGAAACCCTAAGCCAGGGGAGCGCTCTGGCGCCCCCGCCCCGGGTTCCTTTTTCAGTAACGCACTCGCATGACGTCGCCCAAAAGTGAGCAACGTTTCCACGTGCGGGTCCCAGCGCTCGACAACCCGAGCGATGGGGTGCACGGCGTCTTGGGTCGCCGTCTCCACAGGGGAGAGGCCCGCAGCAACCTGCATTCGTGTGCGCTTTTCTCGACGCCACGTGGCCTCACGGGCAGCGCTACGTCCCACGGCGTCGGTCTGCTCCGTTACGCCCTCCCCCTGCAGTCGGCTCGCCACCACACGGGTAATGCGGGCATTCCGCGTATCCACCCACTGGGCAACCTGAGCCCCCAGTCCCGTGATAGCGCTCGACAGGGAATCCACCCACCCGTCATTCGCCTTTGCTCGAAGGCCCGTCGGAGCCAGGGCTACCGCCTCAATCGCGTAGGCATCGAGTAG
>CAJJMF010000211.1 GCA_905192805.1 uncultured Sutterella sp.
AGCCCAGTAATTTCACGGGTTAAACATAAAGTTAGGAGCTTGATCACTGGGATCAAGCTCCTTTTTAATGGGCGAGCGAGAGGATTTAATGCGCTTTCGCAAACCCCGCGGCGCCTTGCCCGGCAATACGGCCAAAGGTCACGATATCGGCAACGGCGTTCCCGCCAATGCGGTTACCCCCGTGCACACCACCTGTGACTTCCCCGGCGGCAAAGAGCCCAGGAATAACGGCTTTGTCTTTGGTGAGCACTTCGGCTTTCGCGTTGATCTTTAAGCCCCCCATCGTGTGATGGATCCCAGGGGTAATCTGGGCAGCATAAAAGGGGGCCTTGTCCATCGAAGAGAGCATATCGGGGCGTTCAAATTGGGTGTCTTTTCCGCCTTTAACAAATCCCCAGTAGTCCGAGAACGTCGCCTTGAGCGCGTCCACCGGGATCTTTAATTCGGTCGCGAGCGCCTCGACGCTATAAGCGCGTACTGCATAGCCATCTTTAAAGTATCCTTGAGCGAGCTTGGATTTTTCACTCACTTGTTCGTCCCAAATAAGGTAAGCATAGCCACCGGGTTGTTTGAGGACGTTTTGCGAGACCACATCACGCGTTAAGAGTTCGTTCGTGAAGCGCTTCCCATCCTGATTCACCAAAATGGCGCCACGGCCACGCATGGATTCGGAAATCAAATGCCCGTCGCGTTTGATCACGGTCGGGTGAATCTGAATTTGTTCAATATCCGTGAGCCCAGCGCCAGCCTCAAGCCCTAACGTAATGCCTTCCCCTTGAGCGCCAGCGTGGTTGGTGGTGGAGAAGCCTTTGAGTTCAGGACGGTACTGTTCGACCATAGCAGCATTGGCACCAAAGCCTCCCGTGGCGAGGACGACCGACTTGGCATCGAGCGTTTTGACGCCGTCTTTGGTTTTCACTTCGACGCCCGTCACGCGGCCGTCTTTCATAATGAGTTTGGTGACTTGGCTATTGGTCTGAATGGCGATGTTGTCTTTTTGCGCAGCTGCTTTGAGGACTTTCATCGTGGCAGCCCCGACGGACGAGCCATCACAGGGGCCATGGCTACGGGCAATCGATTGCCCGCCACTGCGACGATTTTGGAAGCAAAAATCCGCACCGAGTGAGAGGAGCCACTCTTCGGCATAACGGGCGTTTTCGGTGAGTGTACGTAAGAGTTCAGGGTCGTTGAGGTTGTGACCGCCTTTCATGGTGTCTTGATAGAAAATCTCCGGCGAGTCGTTCGTGACTCCAGCGGCGATTTGCTGTTTGGTGCTCGCTGCGTTCATCCCACCCGAGGCAAAGTTGGTGTTGCCTCCTAAGTAGCTCATCTTTTCCAGTACCAGTACCTTAGCACCAGCTTCCTTAGCAGTGATGGCAGCTGAGAGACCAGCACCCCCCGAACCCACGACGATCACATCGTATTGGGCCCATGCTGTGAGCGTGGTCGAAAGAAGTGCTAGGCTAATCAACGTTTTTTTCATGGGATCCCTCCTTAAACTCATGAACGCAAGGCGGTCTACGCTACCCACAACACCGTGGCTAGCGAGGCGACTTAAAACAAGCAGATTTGATACTTTAACATGTGTAACGCCTGCCGGACTAGCATTCATTTCTACGCGTTTTCCCTGATACGTAAGGAAAAAGCACGCTTGCTATAGCGAAGGGAGGAGGGACTGTCAAGGCCCGTTTTGTGCCTCGAGCAAACGACAAAGGCCACGTTCGTCGCGGTGAACATGGCCTTGTCAAGGGTAGGGGCTATCCGTTCATTAACGGAAGGCGTTTTGCAAAATGCTCACCGTATCGGTGAAGGTGAGGGCAACGGCGTCTTGTTCAAACGCTGCGCCCCCCGCTTCACGCGCCTTACGTGCGAGCTGCGGGATTTCGTCTTCGGTAATGCCGTAATCACTCATCTTGAGGTTGGCAACGCCACATTCGTTTTGCAGTTCGACCAGGGCACGGATAAAGTCGTGCGGGTGAACGCTATCGGGGTTACCCAAGATGCGAGCCAAGGTGACAAAGCGTTCCGGATGTACCCCCGTATTGATCAAATGCGTGAAGTACGCCACGGAGAGCATGATTAACCCCGCACCATGGGGCAAGTCCTGATGGAAGGCGCTCAAGGCGTGTTCAATCGCGTGCTGACTCGTCAAACGGGTCGAGGTCATCACAAAGCCCGAGAGCGTATTGGCAAATGCGACGTGGGTACGGGCTTCTAAGTCGCTACCGTCTTTAACGGCACGTGCGAGCCCCGCCTTGATGTGGCGGACGCTTTCAAGCGCGTACATATCGCTCATTAAGTTCGGGCGTTTCGTGACGTAGCCTTCGACGGCATGAAAGAGCGCATCAAACCCTTGTAAAGCGGTTAAGAGCGGAGGCACCGAGAGCATCAGCTCTGGGTCAACAATCGACAAACGGGGAATGCAGCCCGGGTGACCGACGCCCACTTTTTCGCAGGTTTCCGGGTTGGTGATCACACCGCCCGCATCGACTTCACTACCGGTACCGGCCGTGGTCGTAATGCAAACGAGCGGAGCAGGGGCCACCTTGATCGGTTGGCGTTTCCCGTGACCTTGCTGGACATAGTCCCAGATGTGCCCACCGTTGGTGGCCACAATGCCGGCTGCCTTCGCGCAGTCCATGACGCTACCGCCCCCTAAGGCGATCAAAAAGTCACAGCCTTCCGCACGCATCGTGTCGGCCACTTTTTGTACGGTGCTCGCTAATGGATTGGGTTCCACCACGCCCATATGCACAAAGGGCATCGAGCGGTTTTCGAGTAACGTTTTCACGCGCTGCAAGGCCCCAATACGTTCCATGGCCGTTCCGTTACTGGTCAGCAAAAGGGCTTTGGTACCAGGAAGAGCTTCGGTTGCAAGCGCGTCCAACTTGCCCGCTCCAAAAATCAATCGAACGGGTACATGGTCAATAAAATTCATCAATGTCATCGAAAGTATCTCCTCAGCTCGACCAAAGACGGCGCTTAGGACGAGGTAGATCACAGCAAATATGTTTAATTGTACTCGTGCGTTAAGAAAAAGTGGAAGTGTCGCCACAAACGGCGAAGGGATAGGGCAGGGGAGAGGAATTGGGTGCGTGACCCATAAAACAAAAGGGCATCGGTAAGATGCCCTATGAGGAGATTCAACGTGGAAAACGTGGGGCTAAATCCTCGTTTCGTCTAGGCTCAAGTCCTGCTCAACTAACTTAAGGAGCTATCGACTTGTTTGGCTTCCCAACAGCGACCTAGTGAGAGGATTGTTGCCCCCTTCCACTTGAGTCCAAGTTTATCAGAAATAGTCGCGAAATGCGAGCTCTGATTAGGGTTTCGTCACAATACCCAGGGCTGACGCACGAGAGTTAGCCCCGGTACAAGTCCACCACCGACCGTATTAA
>CAJJMF010000212.1 GCA_905192805.1 uncultured Sutterella sp.
GAGGGGGGGTCAAGACTTTTGTCGAAAAGGGGGTACATACTTTTGTCGCTTGACAGCGATTATTTCGTTATCTTCCTCCCTACAAGGGCTATCTTGTCCTTGCTGCCATTGCGATGGTTGTTGGAGGAGGGGCATCTAGTTTAATCGCAATGATGTTGGGGCGATTAACTGATATGGGGTTCTACGATAAGAACCCCGATGTTTTGTATTGGGCTCCGTTGGCACTGGTTGGAATTTCCATCATTTATGGTGGATCACAGTTTTTGAGTGCATTCTGGTTGGCCAAAGTGTCACAATCCATTCTTCTCGATTTGCGCCAAACCATGTTTGACCGATTGATTGCGTGGGGAGACTGGTCTTTTCAGGCAAATCGTTGTGGCACGATCCAGTCGAAGTTCATCAACGAAGCCGCGGTCGCTTTAGGGGGTGCGGCAAGCGTCATGACAACCATTATTCGTGACTCCATCCAGATTGTTTGCCTAATTGGGGTGTTGGTCTACCATAACTGGAAATTGACGCTCATTACCTTTGTGATTGCTCCCGCTCTGGCAGCGGTTTTACGTTGGGTGAATAAGCGGATTAAGTCGTTAACCAAGCAAACGCAAGCGCGCTTTGGGTCCTTGATCACGGTGATTCAGGATGCGTATAACGGCTCGCGTATTATGAAAATTTACAATGCTGGCGCCTATGAGTCACAGCGTTTTTCAGCGGTGAATACGGAGTTAGCACGATTAACGTTGAAAGCCAACAAAGTGGTGGCAGCAGGCACTCCCTTAACGCAACTCATTACGATGTCTGGGGTATCGGTGGTCATTGTGTTTGCGTTGATGCAAGCCCAACAAGACATCATTACGATTGGTGAATTTACGACCTTTTTGTCGGCGTTGCTACTTTTGATGAATCCGGTTCGTCACCTCTCCAATATGAATGGAACCACCGCGGCCATGACCGCAGCAGCCGAGAGTCTGTTCACATTCCTCGATGAAGAACCGGAACGCGATCCCGGAACGAAAGACTTGGGGACTGTGCAAGGGGCGATCCGTTTTGAGGATGTGTCTTACCGATATCCTGACAGCGACAAATGGGCGTTGAAGCACTTTACCTTAGATGTGAAACCCGGTGAGGTGATTGCCCTTGTGGGGGCGTCCGGGGCAGGTAAGTCGACGGTGATTAATCTGTTACCCCGTTTTCTTATTCCCACGTCGGGGAAAATTTACTTTGATGGTATTGCTCAAGATGACGTGACGCTGGCGAGCTTGCGTTCGCAGATGGCCTTAGTGAGCCAAGAAGTAACTGTTTTTGACGATACTTTAGCGGGTAACATCGCTTACGGATGTGCGGATCGCGTGAGTCGCGAACAAATTGAAGCGGCCGCTCAAGCCGCTGCGCTCGGTAGCATGATTGCTAGTTTGCCTGATGGTCTCGATACGCAGGCCGGAGCCAATGGTTCCGCCTTGTCGGGTGGACAGCGTCAACGTATCTCGATTGCCCGTGCTATTTTGAAAAACGCTCCCATTTTATTGTTGGACGAGGCGACGAGTGCTTTGGATACGGAAAGTGAGAAACACATCCAGCACTCTCTACAGACCCTCATGAAGGGGCGCACAACGTTTGTGGTGGCGCACCGGTTGTCCACGATTGAAAACGCGGATCGTATTATTGTCATGAAAGACGGCGAAGTCGTTGAGGTGGGTACGCACAAAGCCTTGCTGGCGCAAGGGGGAGCTTATGCCAACCTCTATAACGTGCAATTTTCAGGTAAACCCATCGAGTCAGAGGCTACGCCCAGTCCAGTGACCGCCTAAGGGGTTAGGAACAGTTTTGGCACACAGTTCTTGGGATGAATGAATTATGGATATTTCCGTATTTGATATGTTCAGGGTTGGCATTGGTCCGTCGTCTTCGCATACGGTAGGACCTCTGCGCGCAGCGAAATCGTTTATTGACTCCCTCAAGGAACAAAATAAGCTGGACGCAACGGTGCGAATTCAAGTGCGTCTCATGGGAAGTCTGGCTGCCACGGGGCGAGGTCACGGTACAGATCGTGCGACGTTGTTGGGTCTCATGGGATATACCCCCGAAACCATCGATCCGGATTTGGTAGAACCCTTGATTACTCGAGTGATTCAACAAAAAGAACTCTTACTTAATAAAGAACGTGCCATCGTGTTTGATTTAGAGCACGATATGCGTTTTGAACCCTATGTGGTGCCTACATTCCATACGAATGCGATGGAGCTCTCTGCCTATGCCGACGACTCGATGACAGAACTACTCTTTTCTCGTCGTTATTACTCAATTGGTGGAGGGTTTGTACGAGCAGCTCGCTTGGATAATCCCGAATTACCTGAAGATGAGGTTGAGGTTGAGCGTGCCCACCCCCTTCCTTACCCTTTCCAGAATGCCACGACATTGATGCAGTACACCCGTGAGGAGCATCTGACGATTGCCGAAATCGCACGTGCCAATGCGCGAGTCGATTGGAGTGACGAAGAAATTGATGCCAAATTGGATGGTATTTGGGAGGTCATGAAAGCCTCTCTGGATCGTGGTTTTCGTCAAACGGGCACTATGCCTGGGCCGTTTAAAATCGCTCGCCGTGCCAAAAAGATGAAGTGGGCGCTCGAAGCACAAGTGGCAGATCCCTTAAATGTACTCGATTGGGTCAATGCCTATGCCATTGCGGTCGCAGAAGAAAACGCGTCGGGTGGGCAGATTGTGACGGCGCCGACCAATGGCGCAGCAGGGGTTATTCCTGCCGTTATTGCCTACTATCTCAACCATGTACCCAATAGCCATACCGAAAAGGTTCGTGACTTCTTGTTGACCGCCGGGGTCGTCGGGATGATTTTCAAGAAAAATGCCTCCATTTCGGGGGCAGAAGTGGGTTGTCAAGGCGAAGTGGGAGTAGCCTGCTCAATGGCTGCAGCCGGGTTGACGGCGGTAATGGGGGGATCCCCTGAACAAGTCGAAAATGCGGCAGAGATTGGCATGGAACACAATTTAGGGTTAACCTGTGACCCAGTGGCTGGTCAAGTTCAAATTCCGTGCATCGAACGCAACGCAGTGGCGGCGGTTAAAGCGATTAACGCCGCGCGTATGGCACTGCGTGGAGATGGCTCGCATTACGTGAGCCTAGACCAAGTGGTGCAAACGATGCTCGAAACTGGACGTGACATGCAAAGTAAGTACAAGGAAACCAGCCAAGGGGGATTAGCTATCCGTTTGGTTGGCTGTTAAGGCGTAAGGATGTTATTAGGTGTAGTCTACGGCATCATTGCTTGCATGATCTGGGGCGGGGTCTATGTGGCCCCGTTACTGTTGCCCGATTATGAACCCGCAGTGTTAGCAACGTGTCGTTATGTTGTTTTTGGGGCATTATCGTTAGGGTTT
>CAJJMF010000213.1 GCA_905192805.1 uncultured Sutterella sp.
TTGTGGCAATTTGCGAACGAAGAGGCCTCGGTGCCGTATTTGAGTGAACGTAACGACACGGCCAGTGCCCCGCGCCCGAGTAAGCAGGAAAAATGGGACTTAGCGCGGTTTAAAGAAATCCATCAGAAGACCACGCTCGATATGGATATGGCGAGTGAACGTCAAAGCGTCTATATCGAACGACATGGGGAAGGGCTCTTAGCACGACTTCAAGATTCGCTACTCAATAATGATCCAAACATCCTGCTGACGGAGTCGGGTGACTTGGGATTGCGCGAGGATGATTCCCTGCGTATTTGGAACGCGCCGACCGAAACCCGTCAGTGGGAAGCGATTCGTAATGCCATCGAAACCCTGTTTGCAAACGATGCCACGCTCAAACCTAGCGACATTGTGGTGGTGACGCCGGACGTGAGCAAGGTTGCCCCGTTAGTGGAGAAGGTCTTTGGGGCCTTACCGGAATCGCGTCGCTTCCCGTGGCGTATCACGGGGCTCACGTCGTTGAGCGTGGATGAACCGGTGCAGGCCCTAAAACTGCTCGCCAAACTCATGACCGAACGCGCGGACCGTGACACGTTTGAGGCGTGGCTCGGTCTTGCCCCGATTGCGCGTCGGTTTAACCTCACGAGCGATGAATTAGGCATTGTGGCCAACTGGTTACGTGCAGCCGGCTACCGTGAAGGACTCTCCGACGCACACTTGATGCAGCTCAATCCCGAGGTGTTCGCCTACGACCGCGAAATGAATTTACTGCGAGCGCTCGAACGACTCACGTTAGGCTATTTGTTGCCCGACGATGAAGGCTTACCGCTCGTGGATGTATTGCCTAAGCGTGGTAATGAAGGGGAGGGGTTTGAGACGGTTTACGACCGTTGGGACTTATTGGAAACGCTCCAAGGGATTGCATTAACGCTCGAAGCGTTCCGTCAGGAAACCGGCTCCCCCAAGACCGCCCAAGCCTGGGGGCAGTGGGTGATGAAAGCCTACCAAGCGTTTTTTGAAGAAACCGCGCTTGCGCGCCAAGTGAAGGCCGCTCTGGAAGCCTTGGAAGTGGAACTCACGTTAGCGAGTGATACGCCCGAGACGCCGATGAGCATCTCGTTTGCGCTCTATATGCATGCGTTACTGATCAAACTCGATACCGCTCATGGTCCTCAAGCCGCCCTCGCGAATGTCACGGTGAGTTCGATGGAATTATTGCGAGGGCTTCCCCATCGCGTGGTGTTTATCGCGGGGCTCGATGCCGATTGTGGGTTCCCAGGCAATAGCATTAAAGAAGAGTTTGACCTCACGGCGATTGCCCCACGCCGTGGCGACCGCGATGCCCGACGTGATCGCCGTAATCTGTTTTTGGATTGGATTTTGGCCGCACGCGATCGATTGATCGTGACCTACGTGAGTTCGGCCAAACCGAGTGAAGCCGCCGTGATGCAACCCTCCGTGGTGGTCCAAGAGTTGCGCGACTGGTTATTGAATCAGGTGCCCGATACGCAAACCCGCGAAGAGGATGCCAAGCGACTCACGGAATCGATCCCGTTGACAGAATTCGAACGCACTAACTTTGAGCGTCCGAGCGAGGGATGTGACCCGTTGTGGCGTTCGCACAATGAACGGATTTTGTCGGCTCGTCTTGAAGCGCAAGCCGGGCAGCTCGTTCCTTATGTCCATACGGCCCTTGAGGAAACGCGCATTGCCTTAGGGGATCGCCCTGCTGGTTGGCAACTCGACGATGAGGGGGTGTTGCGACTCCCCTTAAAGGTCTTAGCCGACTTTATGCGGGGTCCACGTGTGTGGGTCGCCAAGGCGCTGGAATTGCTCCCCCCTGGCGATCCGTCTGCCGATGCCGATGGCGTGTGGCCTCAACTCGATAAACTGAGCGAGTGGAAAGTGAAAGATAACTATGCCCGAGCCTTACGTGCGGGCGAAGCCCCCGAATCCATTGCGCTGCGTGACGCCTACGACGTGAGTACGGGGGCCAAAGAAGCCCGACGCTGGCTCACCGAATCCTTACGCACGCAAACCGCCGCTGCCCATGCGGTCTTTGAAGCCATGACGCGGGACTATGGTCGCGAAGCGCCAAAGGATTTTCAATTGTCGCTCTTTGAGGGCAAAGTGATTCTCACGGGATATTTCCACACGTTTTATCGCAATGACCACGATCGCGTCATGATGGAATTTTTCTCAGGCAAGACGCCGAGCGCTGAATCGGTGCTCACGAATCTGGCCGCTGCGGCGTTGGGAGAAGGGGTACGTACCGAAGTGGTGTGCTGTGATCAGACCATGGCGACGCAGGTATTGGAGCCCGACTCCGCCGAGATGGCCAAAGGCAAATTGGAGCAAGCGGTTCGTGCGCTCTTGGCCGTGTGCGCCAACCCTCGGCTAGCGCCTAAGAGCGCCTACGCGACGGAACTCAATCTTTATTTTGGCGATGCGCAGGACGATTCCGTCCCCGAGAGCCCACCATCAGGGAGTGTAATCGCAAAAATGTTTAAGGCCAAAGCCGATAAACCCAAAACCCGACGCTCCCAATCCTCCCCGTGGGATGAATTGTGGGCTTTTGCCCATCCGCAAGGGGCCGTTGATGGGGAGGAGGAGTCATGAGCCTATTTCAAGTGAGCAAAGCTCCGTTAGAGCAGATCACGCTCGTGGAGGCCTCTGCCGGGACAGGGAAAACCTATTCGATTAAACACTTAGTGTTGCGTTTGGTCGTCGAAGAGGCCATTTCGATCGAACGTCTCTTGGTGATGACCTTTACCCGTGCGGCCACGGCGGAATTAAAGCGTCGTATTGAGGATCATTTTAGGGAAACCGCGGACGTGCTCTTAGGACGCACGCTCGAGAGTGGTTTGATTGCGGAACAAATTACGCTCTGGGAAAAGAAGGGGATTACCCGAGAGACGGCGCTTGCTCGCGTTGAGGCGGCACTGGCCGAACTCGATCGGGCCAACATTTTGACGATTCACAGTTTTTGTCGCCAGATTCTGCAAGAGCGCTCGTTCTCGGCGGGCGAATCGCTCGACGGGGAGTTGACCCCGAATTTGTCTTTGCTTACGCAAGAAGTGGTGGAAGACTTCCTGTTGGAAGAAATTCAACGCGCCAAAGCCGATCAGGTGGCGAAGGGACAAACCGGGCCCTTGGCACCCTTGCCGGGTTTAATTGATGAAAACGGTTCCGTGATTGGAACGGACGCCTATGTGCGACTCTTAAACCTGCTCGCCGAAAATCCCCCCGAGCTCGTTCCGTGGGTGTTGGATGTGCCCGAGGCGAGTCCTGTGCGCGGTTTTTTTGAACGCTTTCTGACGCGTGCACCTCAGGCACTCGCTGAACGTAAAAAAGCC
>CAJJMF010000214.1 GCA_905192805.1 uncultured Sutterella sp.
GCGGTGGCGATAAGTATCATGAAGACACTGGCCGCAAGGTCGCTGTCACGTATCGTCTGCCGTACGAATCCTTCCTTGACCTCCCGAACAATTTCGTGGGCCCGAAGAAGTGCGGTGAATGCCACCCGATTCAGTACCAAAAGTGGGAACGTTCTCGCCACAACAAGATCGTCCGTTTCCCGGAAGAAATGGAAGAGTTGGGCGGCGATCTGAAGAAACCCCTTTATAACTCCAAGGCTTCAGCCCTCCCAATGGGTATTGAAGCTGACGATATTTTCGTGATGATGGGTACGCCTCGCACGAAGTATGGCTTCATCGACAAGTGGCTTGTCCGCGGTACATACCATATCGAAGGCGGTAACCTCTCGAAGGGTACGGGTAAGATGGTCGCCGGCGGGAACCAGTTCTCGCGTGGCTGGGCCGAATATCTGACGCCAGAAATGGCCCAGAAGATTCATGCCTGGGATCCGACCTTCCCGACCAAGTTGGAAGACTTCGGTGCGCAATCCTCGTACGTTTGGGGTATGAACTCCTACGGTGCGTCGTATCGTACCCAAGCCATGTTCCAACCGGGGTCTTCGTATTGTGAAATTTGCCATACGTGGAAGTTCAACTTCAAGAGCCAAAAAGAACTCTTTGCGGCTTTAGGCGATGCCAAGAAGTTGCGTGAACACGTTGTGACCAAAGGCGTGGGTTGCGAAGAATGCCACGGCGCGGGTGCTCACCTTTATGGGGCTCGCGGTGCGGGTATGCCTTCGAACTGCGAACGCTGCCACCAGCGTATCGTTTACAACCGCGACGATGCGAAGAAAGATCCGACAAAGCCCTTCAATACTTACTTCAAGAGCTTCTGCCCGGCTTGCGGTACGGAAGGCGCTCAGCAGATCGACTCCAAGCACTATGCGAAGGGTATGCGCTGCACGACCTGCCACGACCCGCATGAAGTCACCAAGAACGATTGGAAGTCCTACTACACGGTTCCTCATATGAAGAAGACCTGCCAGGACTGCCACACCACCGCTGCCGAATTCATGGCCCAGGGTGGTACGCATAGCCGTAACGACTGTGCGTCCTGCCATATGCCGAAGATGGGTAGCTGCGAAAACTTCGCCGCGATCCAACGTCCGGACATGGGTGGGTTCGACAACGTGCGCGCCTCGCACATCTGGCGTATTTTGGTCGATCCTGAAAAGAAATCGATCAACCCGCCCGAAGGTACGACCGATCGTAGCTTGGCGAACAAGAAGGGCTGGCATCTTACCAAGGACAATGGCCGTAACTACCTCGACTTGATGTGGACCTGCGGTCGTACGTCTTGGCCGGATAAGCACGTTCAGGATGCGAACGGCTGCCACAGCCCGGTGCAGTCGAAGTTCCCGGAAAGCATGCGCTTCAAGGATCAGAAGACCATCTACAACAAGGTTGTTGCTTGGCAGCAGCCCGTTAAGGACGGTTATGCGAAGATCACGGGCGACTTAGTGCAAATTAGCGATAAGTTGCAAACCGCGAAGCTCGACAACGCCGTTAAGGCACAGATCCAGTCCTACGCGGATCAGGCGCGTGTGATCGTTGCCAAGATCAAGGACGACGGTTCGTGGGGCGTGCACGCTCCGAAGTACACCAAGCAGTTGGTGGACCAAGGTGTGGTGTACACGACCGAAGCGTTGGCACTCTTGAACGGTCAGACCGTTGCGAAGAAGTAAGTCTTAACCTTTGAGACGTGTGGGATTCCTCTTTGACTGATCCCAGACGGTGCTCTCCCATGGAGCGCGATTGCCCCGAGGAGAGCACCCGAGGACGGTGAAACGGAATCCCATTTTTGACCCGCCGTCGAGTGCATACAAACAGTCAAAGGAAACACCCTGATCAGTTTTATTGTGTTTTGGCGCGGATTTCTTGGTGAAAACCTTACTATTGGGGGGACGATAAGTTCGTTAGAATTAGATCATTGGTAGTAAAGGCTACCGAACTCCCTATCCTCTCGTTAAGGCTGCGGCGAGACCTCCCGAAACCCTAACGAGAAGGTTGGGAAGACCCCGCTAAGTGATGACCCCATGGACCGGTTCCACATCCCTTAGCCCACTTTCTGACCGACGCGTCGGGTGTGTTGACCCAGCACACGCACACCCCCCACGAAACAATCGGTGTTGTAGACCGTACGACCCCACGGGCGTTATCCCGCCCCGCTACGGATGCAACCCATAAGGAGGTTACGATGAACACGACCCTGAAAACCCTTTTTCTTGCTGCCTCGTTAGGGGTGATGGCCACGGTTTCGATGCCGAGCGTGGCGGAGGATGCTCCGCAAGCGTTGACGGCCGAACAAAAGGCCAAGATGGAAAAGTTCGCCAAGCGTCAGGCCGAAGAGGCGAAAAAAGAAGCCGAAGCCCGCAATTTACAACCCTTGCCGCTCTCCATTTTGAAGGTGGAACAAAACCGCGGTAAGCCGGGTGTCTATCTCTTTGACTGCAATCCGGACGATATGTATAACGTTTCGCACATTCCGGGCGCCACGATGATTAACGTGACCGAGTGGAAGAAGTTGCTCCCGAAAGACAAAGAGAATTCCTATTTGATTTTCTATTGCGTCAACCGTCTCTGCAACGTCTCCTGGGAAGTGGGGACTGAAGCCCTGCGTATGGGCTACAAGAACGTGTACGTGATGCCCGATGGGATCCAAGGCTGGGTGCAGGCCGGCATGAAGTACGAAGGTACTGGGGTGGACGCGGTAGCGCGTCAGGCCGAAATCGATAAGAAAATTCAGTTCGAGGCGAGCGGCAAATCGAAAGGACTCTAAGGAAAGGTCATGCGCAGTAGTTATTTATCGGGTCTCGTGATGATGTTGTTGGGCTTAGGACTCTGTGTCGCTTCGCTCTACTATCTGCCCATTTGTCACGGACACGAACATGAACATATGTCGTGCTGGTACATGACCCGTGCCACGGGCCTCTTAGGTTTTGTCGTGGGTTTTTCGGGGGCATGGATGCAATTTGTGCGAGCCGATCGGGCGTGGGGCTTTCAAGGCGCCAACGTCTTGTTGGGCATCGCCGTGGTGGGGTTGGCAACGTTTATTATCGGGCCGTGTGAAAGCCCGATGATGGCCTGCCATGCCGTCACCGGTAAAGTCTTAGTCCTGTGGGGAGTAGTGATATCGCTTGTGGCAGCGGCCGATATGTGGCGACTCTCCCGTCACTAAGCACCTGTTTGTTGACCAGGTGGGGCAACGAGACGTTTGGATGGCTCTTGGGGTGGGCCGTTGAACGTCTCGGACAACGTAGGAAGAGCCAGAATGTGAGTGTTCTGG
>CAJJMF010000215.1 GCA_905192805.1 uncultured Sutterella sp.
GTAAATCTCCCGCCTCGGATCCTAAAATAGGGATCTGTGAAGCGGGAGTTCAGGAGAAATAACAAAAGTCTTTGATCGATAAAATTTTCACCTTGAATAGACAGAAAAAAACGCCATCTCCTGATGTATTAGAGATGGCGTGTCAACGGTTACTCGCGAGCACTCAGATCACGAGAACGTAATCCGAGTGTCTAGAGCGATTAGTAACGGTCGAAGTACTTCTGGATTTCAGCCCAGTCGCTCGTCTGCGTCAAAGCGAGCTGGAGGAGAATACGAGCCTTCTGGGGGTTCAAGTCACCCGAAGAGACCCAGTGCATAGCCTTGTCGTCGACTTCGGCATCCTTGGTGGTAGCACCCGTGGGAACGCGCGAGGAGCGAACCACGACCACACCGTTCTTGGCGGCGTTTTCGAGCACCGGCCAAATCGCCTTGTGGATGTTACCGTTACCGACACCAGCGCTCACGATGCCCTTGTAGCCAGCCTTCACTAAGGCTTCAGCCTGAACACCTTCCACGCCAGCGTGGTTGTAAACGATGCCAACCTTCGGGAGGCTCGTCAACTTCGTCACATCGAACGGGGTCTTGCTGTAGTCGCGCAAGCTCATCGATTCATAGGTGACCTTGTTGTTGAAGATCATGCCGAGTTTGCCGTAATTGCCAGCCTGGAACGTTTCGGGCTGAACTGTGTTGGTCTTGATCACGTCACGAGCACCCAAGACGATGTTGTCCATGGCTACCACGACACCGTGCTTAGCGGTTTCGGGGTTAGCAGCTGTCACAACAGCGTTAAAGAGGTTGCGCGGACCATCGGCGCCCAAACCGGTCGAGGGGAGCATAGCACCGACCATCACCACAGGCTTGTGGCACTTGTTGGTCAACTGGAGGAAGTAAGCGGTTTCTTCCATCGTGTCGGTACCGTGTGTAATCACGAAGCCGTCAAACTTGTCGCAGTCAGCGGCCAAAGCCTGAGCAACCTTGAGCCACACTTCGTCGCTCATGTCCTGGCTACCAATCTGAGCAACCTGCTTGGGAGTCACGTTGGCGATCTTGGCTAATTCCGGAACGGCAGCCACTAAGTGGTTAACGCTCACTTTACCCGCGGAGTAAGCCGAACCCGTGGAGGATTGGCCGGCACCAGCAATCGTGCCACCCGTAGCGAGAACTTCAATATTCGGGAGAGCCATAGCAGCACCCGAAGCGATAACTAAGCCAAGACCTAAGAGTGTCTTTTTCATTTTTTGTAAGCTCCTCAAAAGCTATAAATGCGTCTGGCGTATCCAGCCAGACTGCTAGGACCTGCGTTACGGCTCAAGCTGGCATCAGGGTATTTGTGGTCCTAACCTTGCCATGAACCTAAAGGGAAAACGCATTGTCGAGAAGTCTACTCAGCCTTTTTGTGGGTTTGGGTAAGGAAAATTAAAGATCAAAACAAGTTTTTGATATTATTCATAAGTTGTGTAATTTTAGGAAAACCCCTATAGGCAACCAAATAGAAGAGGAGTAATATCCCAAATTTTTTCCCTCGTTTCTATCGTTTTATTAAATAAGTGGTGTCCACTGTATTTGCCTGCATTATGCCTTGGAGCGAGAAAATCCGGTGTGGTGCACTCCGAGCAATCGTTTTCTTAGGTGTTTTACTCAGAGAGTTTGCGTTTTGCCTAACACGAGGCAATGAGTGCAAAAAACTCCTCCTACTCGACAACGAACCCTGTTTGAGAGGTCCATAATTTTTACCTAGGCCCCAGGTTGCTGGGTTAACAACAATATTTCAAAATGGATTTAACACATGTCTCAAACGATTCTCCAGAGCGTCCCCGTTGGGGAAAAAGTCGGTATTGCCTTTTCCGGTGGCCTTGATACGAGTGCGGCGCTACGCTGGATGAAAAATAAAGGTGCCTTGCCGTATGCCTACACGGCTAATTTGGGGCAGCCTGATGAAACCGATTACGAAGCGATCCCGCAACGTGCGATGAAGTACGGTGCAGAAAAAGCACGATTGGTGGATTGCCGTGAACAGTTAGTCAACGAAGGGTTTGCTGCCATTCAGTCGGGCGCTTTCCACATTTCTACGGGCGGTCAGCTCTATTTCAATACGACGCCGTTGGGTCGTGCCGTCACTGGGACCATGCTTGTGACCGCGATGCGTGCGGATGGTGTCAATATTTGGGGTGATGGAAGCACTTATAAGGGTAACGATATTGAACGCTTTTATCGTTACGGGCTCTTAGCCAATCCCAACTTGAAGATTTACAAGCCTTGGCTCGATACCCAGTTTATTTCGGAATTAGGCGGACGCGCTGAAATGTCGGCCTTTTTACAAGCCGAAGGTTTTGACTATCGCATGAGTGCTGAAAAAGCCTATTCGACGGACTCCAATATGTTAGGGGCGACGCACGAAGCGAAAGACTTGGAAGAACTCTCCTCCAGCATCAAGATCGTCGACCCCATTATGGGGGTTGCCTTCTGGAAACCGGACGTGGACGTCAAGCCTGAAACGGTCACGGTCGAATTCAAAGAAGGGGTGCCGGTCGCGCTTAACGGAAAGCGTTTTGGTAGCCCAGTGGACTTGATGCTCGAAGCCAATGCGATTGGGGGGCGCCATGGGTTGGGGATGTCCGATCAGATCGAAAACCGAATCATTGAAGCGAAGTCGCGTGGCATTTATGAAGCCCCAGGGATGGCGTTACTCTTTATCGCCTATGAACGCCTGATCACGGGGATTCACAATGAAGATACGATTGAAGAATATCGTATCAACGGGATTAAGTTAGGGCGCTTACTCTATCAGGGTCGTTGGTTCGATAGTCAGGCGATCATGCTACGCGAAGCGAGTATGCGCTGGGTCGCTCGTGCTATCACAGGCGAAGTGACACTGGAATTGCGCCGTGGTAACGACTATTCGATCCTCAACACGAAGAGTCCCAACCTCACGTATGAACCGTCGCGTTTGACGATGGAAAAGGGCGACTCGATGTTTACCGCGGTGGACCGTATTGGCCAGTTGACGATGCGTAATTTGGACATTACCGATACGCGTCAAAAATTGGCGATTTATTCTGAGGCGGGCTTGCTTTCCAATAGCAAGGATTCCGTGGCACCGATGTTAACGGGCAAATAATTCCGTTCTGTAGCACGAGTCATCAACCGGGTACGGTGTAACGCTGTATCCGGTTATTTTTGTGCCCTGTTGTCGTAATTTTGCCACAGGGTTAACACTAATGATATCCGTAGTTTTTTGAATTTATGTTCATACTTGAGTGTTTTTGTAAATATTTAAATTTACTG
>CAJJMF010000216.1 GCA_905192805.1 uncultured Sutterella sp.
CCCGTGCCCGATTTCCTCGGTGTATGACGCCTATCCGGTGGAGATTGAAAAGCGGCATCGCCTTCGGAAGCGAGGACATTGGATACGGGCACTTTTCTGTGGTTAAAACGATCATTTCTATAAAAATTGTGCTCCTATATTTTTATACAAATGAAAATTTTTCTTAGAAAAATACCAAAATTTGATCTAATCGAGATTTTGCCGTCCCCAGATTCGAAAACGGAAAATACCGTTCCTATTTGTGGTATTCACGCAACAATCAAGTGTGTGGTGGATGGCTACTGAGTGTGGTATGACAGTGTCACGTTCAATCCACTTGGGGGATGATGTGTTACTACGAGCAGGGCGAAGGACTCACCCGTCGTAGGCTGGCGGTAGCCATCGCAAGCAAAGCGCACTTTTGATTAAAGTCAATTGTGTCACCAGTGGTGACACAAATGATGGAGATCAATATGGGAGTCTGTGGTGATAAGAATTACCCGTGTAATGGTAGATAGTTGTCGGATTTTTAGTGTGAAACCTACGAAAACGATGTCTCCCAAACGGGACAGCTTCAGGTGAGGAGCTCTACGTTTTGAAGCCACGTTTTGAGTCCCGTATGGCGAATGAGGGTTTGTTTGCCACGCACGGCCATGCCTAAGGCCCGTTTTTGCCCAACGAGCACCACCATCTTTTTGCCTCGCGTCACGCCCGTATAGATGAGGTTGCGTTTGAGCATCATGTAGTGCTGCGTGGTGACGGGGATCACCACGACGGGGTATTCGCTCCCTTGGGACTTGTGAATGGTGCTCGCGTAGCACAACACGAGTTCGTCCAACTCATCAAAGGGGTACTCGACCAATCGGTCATCAAAACGCACGGTGAGCGTTTCCTCGTCTTCATCAAACGCGGTGACGAGCCCAATGTCGCCATTAAAGACATCCCGATCGTAGTTGTTTTCGATTTGCATCACTTTGTCGCCCACGCTAAAGGTAGTGCCGTACTTGGTGATACTCGCTTCGGTAGCCGGGTTGAGCGTCGCTTTTAATCGTTCGTTTAAGGCGTGCGTCCCTGAGCCCCCACGGTTCATCGGGCAGAGGACTTGAATGTCGCGAATGGGATTCACACCATAGGCCCGTGGGAGACGCTCGGCCACGAGCGTTGTGATCGTATCGGGCAGGGCTTCGGGTTCTTCGACGGGTAAAAAGTAGCAGTCCCCGCGATCGGCTTTCCCAGGAAAAACGGGCATTTGTCCTTTGTTAATTTGGTGCGCCACGCGAATAATCCATGAGCTTTGGGCTTGACGAAAGACTTCGGTGAGACGAATGACGGGAATGGCCCCCGAGTCAATCAGGTCGCTTAAAAAGGCGCCCGGCCCCACGGAAGGTAACTGATCCACGTCGCCCACAAAAATCACCGCGGCATTAAGCGGGATCGCCTTGATGAGGCTATGCGCCAAGGGCACATCCACCATGGAGCATTCGTCCACGACGAGTAGGTCGCCCTCTAAGGGGTGCTCTTCGTTACGCTGAAAGTCCATCGTGGACGGATCAATTTCAAGCAGTCGATGAATGGTTTTCGCTTCCCGAGCAGAGGATTCCGAGAGGCGTTTCGCCGCACGCCCCGTCGGTGCACAGAGCGTCATTCGTACGCCTTTGGCTTCCAAAATGGTGAGAATGGCTTTCACAATGGTGGTTTTCCCGACACCGGGTCCCCCGGTAATCACCATGACTTTCGAGCGCAGCGCTGCCGCGACCGCCTCACGCTGACTCGTGGCTAACGTGAGTCCGAGTTTCGCTTCGACCCAAGGAATGGCTTTTTCGGGATCAATCGTGGGCCACGGGGTGGGTTCGGCCGCTAAGCGGCGTAAATTGCGTGCAATCGAGCGTTCAGCCCAATAAAGCGATGGAAGGTAGAGGCTCTCGGGTTCCGGAAAATGGGCTTCAATCAGATTTTGCGCTTCGAGCTCATGTTCGATCGCGTCCTGAATGAGCGTCTCTGGGATCGACAAGAGTTCTTGGGTGAGGGCGACTAAGGCCGATCGCGTCAGTGAGCAATGCCCTTCGTTGCCGGAGGCTTCGGAGAGGGCATAGGCTAACCCTGCCTGCGCACGAATCGGGGAGTCGGTAGGAATCCCAATATTTTGAGCGATCGTGTCGGCCGACTTAAAGCCAATCCCGCGAATGTCTTTCGCTAGGCGATAGGGGTTTTCTTTGACGACGTCAATCGCTTTTTGACCGTAGGCCTTGAAAATACGGACCGACTTCGAGGTGCTCACCCCGTGGCTATGCAAAAAGACCATGATCGAGCGAATCACCTTTTGGTCAGCCCAGCCGGAGGTGATCTTTTGGACCCGTTTGGGGCCAATCCCATAGACTTCACTCAAGCGTTCGGGCGTTTTTTCAATCACCTCAAACACAGCTTCCCCAAAGGTCTCGACGAGCTTTTTGGCGTAGCCAGGGCCAATGCCTTTGACCATGCCCGAGCCCAGATACTTTTCAATTCCCGTGAGCGTCGTCGGGGCATGGATTTGGAGCTTGGTGGCTTTAAATTGCCGCCCATAGACTTTGTCCAGAACCCAGACGCCTAAGGCCGTGGCGTATTCGCCAGGCGTCACCGAGGGCGCGTGCCCAATGAGCGTCACTAAGTCACGTTCTTTGGGAACTTTGACGCGTAAAACCGCGTAGCCATTTTCTTCGTTATGGTACGTGACGCGTTCAACGAGTCCGCTTAAGCGTTCGAGCGTTTGCGTGCCCGGTTCCATCGGGATCGTCTCCTGAGGCGCATTCTCGGATGGGGACGCTTCACGAGGCGCCGTCACGGGCTGTGACGGCGTGGTGGAACGACTTGGACGTTGGAAACGACGTTGGCGTTGGAGTTCGTGAAAGCGATCAACCATAGCGAAAGGCTCAAAAAAACACGCAGAAAAAGATCATCCGCCTCGCATCACACGCGTGACGCGGACGGCTCGTTAGGCATCATGGTGACAGATTAGCACGACTTGCATGGCGGTTTTTCGGTGGCCTGAGCAAAAAGTGCTCAGGTCACACGGGTAGTGTTAAAAAGAAAGCAAGCTGTGAAGGTGAAAGAAGAGAAAACGTAGCCGTGTGGTGTGGTTTGCGTTTTGAAACGAAGACACACATTTGATGTCGCCCAAGTGAAGACTAAGCCACTCACCCATGCTAAGATAGCTAATGCAGAGATGCATCTATGATAGGATGGTTACATAGAAATCTCCAAAGCGGCCAACACCTTGCTGTAACAAGGC
>CAJJMF010000217.1 GCA_905192805.1 uncultured Sutterella sp.
AAATGCGTGCTATTTTTGATGATCATCATCTCATTGCGTGTTACATCGAAACCGAAGTCGCTTTAGCTAAAGCTGAAGCAAAAGTAGGCATCATCCCTCAAGAAGCCGCCGATAAGATCGCTGAACGTGCCAACGTGGAAACCTTGGATTTTGATCGTTTCCGCCATGAAACAGAAATTGTTGGCTACCCCATTTTGCCCTTAGTGCACCAGCTCAATGAGCAGTGTGGCGACGCAGGTGGTTTTGTCCATTGGGGAGCTACTACTCAAGATATTATGGATACGGCCAATGTCCTTCAGATTCGTGCCGCGCTTGGTTTGGTTGAACGCGATCTTAAGACCCTGAGCAAAACACTTGCCGAGTTAAGCCAGAAGTACCGCAATAGTGCCATGGCAGGTCGTACTCACCTCCAGCAAGCCCTACCCTGCACATTTGGCTACAAAACCTCGATTTGGCTCGCCCAGTGTCTGCGTCACCTGGAACGTCTGAATGAACTGAAACCTCGTGTCTTGGTCGGTGAATTTGGCGGTGCAGCAGGCACATTAGCCTCGTTACACGGGCATGGGCTCGCTGTACAAGCCGAAATGATGAAAGAACTGAACCTCGGCGTTCCTGATACCTCCTGGCACGTAGCGCGTGATGGCTTTGCCGAAGCCGTCAATTTCTTGACCCTAGTCACAGGAACCTTAGGCAAGATGGCCTATGACGTCATGTTGCTGTCAATGAACGAAGTTGGTGAGGTCCTCGAGCCCTTTGTGAAAGGTCGTGGCGCTTCGTCCACGATGCCCCAGAAACGCAATGCCATTAGTTCGGAATTGATGCTGGCCTGCGCCAAGGGTGTTCGTCAAGCGGCTGGCTTAATGGTGGACGCTCAAATTCATGATTTGGAACGCGCTACCGGTCCCTGGCACGCTGAATGGATCGCTATCCCAGAGGCTTTCATGTTGACCGCGGGCGCCCTAAAACAAGCTAATTTCTTAATGGGTGGCTTAGAGGTGTATCCCGACCGTATGCTCCAAAACCTCCAACTCACCCGAGGCACCATCGTGAGTGAAGCCGTCATGATGGGGCTCGCTGAATTCATTGGTCGCCAAGACGCCCATGATGTGGTTTATGACGCCTGTCGCATCGTCAACACACAAGGAGGCACTTTGGCGGAAGTACTTAAACGCACCGAAGCCGTCGCTTCTCGCATTCCTGCCGAAACAATCGATCAGCTGTGTGACCCTGCTAACTACATCGGTCAGTGTGGCGAAATGGTGGATCGTGTTTTGGAAAAATTCGCCACGTTGAATCTCTAATCGAAAACTATCCCAACACGGTAAGCACACTATGTCCAAGCAATTTCTTCGCTACATCGTACCGCTTGCTGTGCTGGGACTTCTTTGGGTCACTCCAGCACCCGAAGGTCTCAGCCTGCAAGCTTGGCATATTTTTGCCATTTTCGTTTCTACCATTCTCGGGATTCTCTCGGCACCCCTTGCATCAGGCGCTCTGATGTGGATCGCCCTTGCCTTAGCGGTTCTCACAAAAACTTTGACCTTGAAAGACGCCATGTCGGGGTTTGCCTCAGGCACCGTCTGGATGATCTTTTGTGCCTATGTTCTCTCATTGGGTTTTGTGCAATCGGGGCTCGGGAGACGCATCGCCTACAAAATGCTTTCCCTATTTGGCAGTTCGTCCTTAGGCATTGCATACTCTTTGTCTCTCGCCGACCTGATCATGGCGCCCGCTATGCCCAGTGTGACAGCTCGCTCGGGAGGTATCATTTTGCCTGTGGCGAAATCCATTAATGCTGTCATGGATAGCCAGCCAGGGGAATCAGGCAAAAAAATTGGTGACTACCTCATTCTCACCTGCTTCCAAATTACTCCGATTACAGGCGCCCTCTTTTTGACAGGGATGGCTGCTAACCCACTGTGTGCCAAACTCGCACACGATGCCCTCGGTATCGAGCTCACGTGGGGTGGCTGGCTTTGGGCTGCACTGGCTCCGGCAGGTATTACCTTTTTGCTTTTACCGATACTAACGCGTTGGCTTGTCAAACCGACACTCAACCGCACACCTGAAGCAAAGCACATGGGTAAAGAAGAGCTCGCCAAAATGGGCCCCATGAGTCGTCAGGAAAAGCTTGTCGGCGCTGGATTCCTATTAGCGTTAATTGGCTGGGGGACAAGCTTGCTGACGGGACTTGATGCGACCGCCGTAGGACTCGCCTTGATCGCCTTTTTGTTTGCAACGCAGGCTGTGCAGTGGAAGGATGTGCTCGCCGATAAGGCTGCTTGGGATACCGTTGTCTGGTTCGGTGCAATTATATCGCTTGCTAGCGGTCTCACTAAACTCGGATTTATTAAATGGATGTCCGCACTCTTTGCTGGAGCCATGGCGCACTTCGATGCGATGACGGCCTTCATGTTGCTCGGGTTTGCCTACATCTATTTGCACTACGTCTTTGCTACCGCCTCGGGTCACGTGGCTGCCATGTATGTTCCGTTTGCTACCGTCGCCATCGGAGCCGGAGCTCCCCCCATGATGGTGGCGATTTGCTTTGCGATTTTCTCTAACTTTATGTGGGGGATTACCGAGTATGCCGGTGGCCCTGGTCCGATCTACTTTGGTCAAGGTTACTTTGACCGTCCACGGTTCTACAAGCTCAATTTCATCATCGTAACCGTGAATGTGTTATTGGTCTTTGCCACAGGGATGGCTTGGTGGAAACTTATTGGTCTCTATTAAATAAGTGCCCTAACTGATTGAATGCACACAGGCAGAGTTACCCACGCTCTGCCTATATACAATAGGGAAAGATCGTTTCACTGACTTTTTAGCTCGCTATGTCCCAACTTAAGACACTCACCGAACAAATAGCTGACTCACTCGCTCGACGCATTATGCAAGGGCATTGGCCCGTCGGGAGCAAAATGCCCCCCGAAACGGAATTGATGTTGCGCTACGGTTGCGCTCGTGTCACCATTCGGCGTGCGCTAGCCAAATTAGAAAAGGCGGGCATGATCAGTCGTCGTCCCAAAATCGGTACCACGGTATTAAGTAAAGGACCAGGGGTGAGTTTTGCCTATTCTCTCTCCGAACTCACCGATATTAATCAGCTTGGCTTCGTACACCATCGACAAATTCTTAAAACAGATACCTTTGTGGCAGCTAGTGATTTTGCACACAAGGTATTCACTTCGATAGGAGAAAG
>CAJJMF010000218.1 GCA_905192805.1 uncultured Sutterella sp.
CGAGTTAACCCTAGGGGGTGGTACAGACAACCGACATGGCTTGATTGAAGGGCAAGGCGGGCAACACACTAGGCGCTCTGAGAAACGTTCTATCGCGTTCTCTAGGGCAGACGTTAGACATTGAGTCAAGAAAAGCCCCTAACGCGCTGTAAGGGCACGCTAGGGGCTTTGTAGGCGATGGATTAACCCGTGCTAACGGTTAGTCTTTGAGCTGACGGTTAGCGAAGAAGTTTGCCGCCTGGATCGATTCCGTGCGCATGGTAAAGAGGCGGTCCAAGAGGCTTTCGGCGAGATCTTCGGCTTCGGCCAGAATTTCCAGATTAAAGCTCTGGAGCATATCGTTGGCGACTACTGGGTCCACCTCATGGGCAGCGACGTAGGCGGCTTCAAAGGCTGCCATGCGTTTTTCGGTCTCGGCTTCGAACGCTTCGTAGGTGCTCTTCACCACCGGGGCCAAATTGGCATAGTCCGTCATGGCCAAGGTTTGAACTTTGCGGAATTTCCAATAGATGGACTCGCCATCCGCCTGATCCGTTCCCAAGCCATAGTGTTCCGGCACGTCCTCAAGCCCTTGGTAGAAGGGCACGAAGCACGATAAGTCTGCCATCCCCCAGCACAGATGAATCACCGAGCCAATGGCACGCGGTAACCACGGACGCACTTGCATGATGTGGGCTTCGTAGGTACGGAACACGCTGATCGGACGCCAGGTTTCTTCTCCCCCCTTACCGTTCTTATAGGGGTCGTGTTCGCTACCGTTATAGTGGTCGCGCATCACAGCACGCAACGAAGCAACGGTGATCTTCTTTTCCGGGACCAAATAGACCGGGAAAGAACGTCCTTCATGCGGATCTTGAATCAAGCTCGGATTAAAGCGCTTTTGCATGATCCAAACGCGGGGATCGTTGTACACACGGTCACGTTCGTCGTTACGGGTATAGGCTTTCGCAAAGTCAAAGGCACCATCCGTTTCGGGCTGATAAAAACCGTGTTCTTGGGCCCATTCGATCACATCAGGAGCACCGAGCCAATCCTCGGACTCAGGATCGTAGTCCTTCAAACGTCCCTGATTACCCGTGCACATGTATTGGTCAACGGGGGTACGGAAGGCGACCCAACGGTGCCCCGTACCGGTTTCCAAGTACCAGGATTCTTTTTCGTCAACAAAGCCAACGCCGAAGCCTTCGGCAGCCCCTTGCGTTTCGATGATTGTCCCTAAGAGTTGAACGGCTTCTTTCGCCGACACACAACGCGAGAGCAACACATCCGGGATGTCGTCTTCGGTAATCCCCGTGGCGGTGTTATAGGGGTCAATCGCTAAGGCGTCATCACGGGCAAAAATACTTTCCGTCCCCGAGATGCCTAAGCCCATTTCATTGAAACCAACAGCGCCGTGGAGCTGGGTCTTCCAGTTGGGAACGGTGCTGTAGCGTAAGGAATGCAACGGCATCGGATAGCTAAAGTCCGTGGCCCCACCGAAATCCTTGGTGCGATAGATTGACCCTTCGGGCCAGTCACAGGCAGGGTGAATGACAAAGTGTTGGGCTTTGAGAGCGTTACTGTCGGCGCTACGGGCAAAGAGCAACGAGCCGTCGGCAGAGGCTCCGGTTCCTACGATGACTGAAGTACACATAGTGTTATGGTCCTTTTTTGTTGGTCGCCCTCGCATCGCAGTCGGGTGCGACGCGTTCGGGCGGTTGTTCGTGGAACGCTACGAGAAAGTCTCGTAGCAAACATTCTAGGTATTTTCTCATAGTTTTTTTGCGCTGTTGGGAGTATTGAAAATTGTTACGCCTTTTTTGACTTCGAAACACACCAAATAAATTTTTCGTGTAATCTGAATTTCTTCGGAAGCAATCAATCTTTTCAGACTGTACTGCTTCCCTTGATTCCATCTCTACAAGAGGACCATGAATGAAAAAGCGTGAATTTCTCACCCTCGGCAGCGCGAGTGTTTTAGGGGCTATGGTGAGCCCGGTATTGGCCAAGTCGGATGACGATGAAGCGAAGCGTCAATTAAAGGCCCAGTATGTGAAAGCCTGGAAGGAGGTACTGAAAAAGTATCGGGAGGATGCATCGGTCAATTTTGTGTTGGCCGTGCGCTACCTGGAGGATAGCGAAGCGGAGGTGACGCTGTATGAAAAATTCCCCAAGGAAGGCAATGCGTGGAGCGTGCGCTTCACGTGCGAAGCGTATGTGGGTCGTGAAGGCATTGGCAAAACGCGTGAAGGCGATATGAAGTCACCCGAGGGGGATTTCGCAGTCACCGCTGGATTTGGGATTCGTGCGAACCCAGGGGCCAAGATCCCCTACATTCAGGTGACCCCTACGGTCTATGCCTGCGATGAAGAAGGCCCGTACTACAACCAAATCATTGATACGAAGAAAGTCCAGCACAGCTGTAAGGGCGAAGAAATGTACCGCTATACACCGGAATACAACTATGGGCTCGTGATCGACTACAACAAAGAAAACCGCTACCCCGCAGGGAGTGCCATTTTTGTCCACGTCATGGGGGTAAATACATTCACGGCGGGCTGTGTGGCTTTGCCCGAAGCGCGCGTACGTGAATTGCTCACTTTGGCGCATCGCGGGATGCGTGTTGTGATCGCTCACGCCTAAGGTAACCGAGGGAAGAGGGCACTTGCGCTGCAGGTGTCGTGTCTTTCCGGACGTAAAAAAGCCACGGTGCAACCACCGTGGCTTTTTCACAACTGGCTTTGTGCGGTTAGAAGCTTGCGTTGGACAACAGGCGTTCGTCTCCGACAGCAAAGGCCACCGAGATGAGCTTCAAGCCATACTGGGCGACCCAGACACCACAGAGAATCATCACGGCTCCCATGATACCGACGAAGCTCAAGTTATCGTTGAGAATCGTCAAGGCAGCCACGGCGCTCACCACCGGTACCCAGTAAAGGTATTGGCTCGCGGACTTAATCCCGATTTCTTTACTGACACGGCTCCAAAGGACGGCGCATAAGGTCATCGTGACAATGCCTAAGAATAAGAGGTTCGTCACGACGGTGGCATCCGCCAACTTCGCCAACGGGGTGCCCCCTTGGGCGATGTAAAACGGCAAGAGTGCCAATAAACCGTAACCAAAGGCTTTACGGGCGATAAAGCGTGATATATATGATGGCTATATCATCTTCTGATTTATTAAATGAATTTACTATTT
>CAJJMF010000219.1 GCA_905192805.1 uncultured Sutterella sp.
GTTTTGCGTATAAATACGTACAAAAATGATGGGAAAAACGGATGTTTTTGAAGAAACTAAGTATAAACCCTAGTAAATATGGTGTAATAAATATATAAAAATGTGCATTCTGTTTCGACCGTTTCGCACAACGTGCATAAAAAAAGACAGTGCCTTGTTAGGCACTGTCCGTACGTATTACTGCGTGTGTGCGCGGTAATTAGAGGGTACCGAAGACGCGGTCACCCGCATCACCCAACCCAGGCACAATGTAAGCGTGCTCGTTTAAATGATCATCTAATGCTGCCACATAGAGCTCCACATCGGGGTGTTGATCGCAGAACACCTTCACCCCTTCGGGGGCAGCAACGAGTGCCATAAAGCGAATCTGTTCACCCTTCACTCCGCGTTCCTTCAGCTTGTCAATCGCATAGGCCCCAGAGTGACCAGTGGCTAACATGGGGTCAACCACAATGTAGTTACTGTTTTCATCGCCCTGAGGAATACGAATCATGTATTCAATGGGGTTGGCATTTTCGTCACGTTGCAGGCCGATATGACCGACACGAGCGGCAGGCAAAAGGGCTAAAAGACCATCCGTCATACCCAAACCCGCACGTAAGATCGGAATAATGATCGGGTCTTTCGCCACTAAGAGTGGTTGCATCGTTTTGCAAATGGGGGTTTCAATTTCAACGAGTTGCGTTTTGAAGTCGCGCGTGACTTCATAGCCCATTAACAACGCAATTTCATGAAGTAGCGTACGAAAATCTTGCGTGTCGGTATTACGATCACGCATCAAGGTGAGCTTGTGTTCGATAAGAGGGTGATTAACAATGTGTAGCTTTGGGAAGCGAGCGTCCGTCCGCATAAAATTCTCCAGAGGGATAATCTTTTGAGGTGATTGATCTACATACAATACACTAGTCGACACTATAGACTTTTTATCTGCTTGCGTCAAAAAAAACCGAGCAAACAATATTTAGGTGCAGTGGAGCGTGCTGTTTGCTATGATGAGGGTACTTCCACTGAAGTGGTGGGCTAGAGAGAGTAGCCTTGACCGCCCATTCAAACTCATAACTCGCGAGCGCTGACTGCAAGCCAATTGCGGATAATGCGCGCACGTACCTCGGAGAATAAAAAAGTGAAAATTCGTTCCATTGCTCTATTTTTAGTGTTAGTCGTCATGGCAGTGTTCTTGGTGATTAACTGGGCACAGATCTCCGCGGTGACGACCGTGAACTTGGTCTACACCGAAGTTCAAGCGCCCTTGGGAATTATCATCGTCTGTGGTTTTGCTGTGGTGATTTTCTTAATGTTGATTTACACCGTGTGGCAGGCAGCGAGTGTGACCATGGAATTGCGCACAGCTCACAAAGAAACGCGTAATGCTCGTGCGTTAGCCGATGATGCCGAAAAGAGCCGTTTTGCCGAGTCGAACAAGCTCTTCACGGAACGTTTTGATAAGCTCGAAAGCTTGCTCATCGCTCGTCAAGATGAATTAGCTCAAGAGTTACGCCGCTTGACCGAACAGCTCGATGCCAAAGTTAACGGTGTCAAAGACGAAGTGAATAAGCAGCAAGGTTTGGTGGTGAGCAAAGTGTCGGAAAGTTTGAACGCCTTCGAAAATCGTTTGCAGGCTGCACTTCCGAGTCCCGTAGTCGCCAAACCCACTACCGACGATGAAGAGCTGAAGAACGAAGAGATGGATACCAAAAAGAAAAAGGGTATGTTTGAAGATCTCTTCTAAGTCGGGTATAAGCGGCGTCACACTGAGAGCAGGACACTGGCGTCGCACAGGCCAGACCCAAAAACAAGGGGGTGATGTTCCGTGAACTCACCCCCTTATGACTAACAGCGGTACGCGCCGTATTAAGCCTGACCCTGGTGGTACGAGGTTACGCGTTCCACTTCTTCACGGGCTCCCAAGAAGACCGCCACACGCTGGTGGATCTTTTCGGGTTGAATGTCCAAAATGCGCACATGACCATTGGTTGCCGCAGCCCCAGCGTTTTCCATCAATAAACTCATCGGGTTCGCTTCGTAGAGTAAGCGAAGTTTGCCCGGTTTGGAGAGGTCACGATGATCACGCGGATACATGAAGATGCCACCGCGTTGCAAAATGCGATGCACTTCAGCCACCATGGCGGCCACCCAACGCATATTGAAGTCTTTACCACGCACGCCCTCTTTGCCTTCTAAGAGCTCGGCGATGTAGCGTTTCACGGGTTCTTCCCAGTGGCGCATGTTGGAGCAGTTAATGGCAAATTCTTTTGCGCTCGTCGGAACAGCAATGGCGTCGCCCGTTTCTTCGAAGATACCCGTTTCGGGGTTTAACGTAAACATCACAACGCCACGACCGAGCGTAAAGACGAGTTGTGTTTGCGGACCGTACATGCAGTAGCCCGCTAACACTTGCTTGTTACCTGGCTGAAGGAAATCCTCCACAACGGGTTCGCGCTTAGGACGCACCGCGGGTGTTACGGAGAAGATAGAACCAATGGAGACATTAATGTCTAAGTTGGATGAGCCATCGAGGGGGTCAAAGCAAATCACATACGGTCCGATCGGATATTGTGGATCGACTGCAATGGGATCGGGAACTTCTTCACTGACCATCCCACATACGGACCCCGTTGCTTGGACATAACGCACGAAAATATCGTTACTCACAACGTCCATCACTTTTTGGTCTTCGCCTTGGACATTTTCTTGCCCAGCCAAGCCCAAAACACCGGCTAAGGCCCCATGACGGACTTGATTGGAGATGTTTTTACAGGCCTCAGCAACGCCCAACATTAAGCGGGTGAGTTTCGGGTCTAAGTTGTGAAGGGTTTCTTCACTGTGCAAAAACTCAATTAAAGAGCGATTCACGATAATTGTCCTTTTAGGTAGGATTATTTAACGCCTTATCAATGATTTCATTGACTTGTGGCGAAAGTTTGTCTTGTTTACTTTGCATGAAAACGAGGGTTTGATACATCATGCTGGCGAGAACAGGGGTGTATCGACGCCAATTTTCCAGACTACGAGCAACACGGGCAGCTACGCTGGGGTTGATCTCATCTAAGCGTTGTACGGTCTGAGCCCAGAATTTATACCCAGCCCCATCGGTACGATGGAATTCCGCCGGATTCTGCGTAAAGAACGTATTGAGCAACGCATAGAC
>CAJJMF010000220.1 GCA_905192805.1 uncultured Sutterella sp.
CGCTTTAAATTGAAGTCTGGGCGTTATACCCAGACTTCATCCGAGATTTTTCGTTAGTAGTGAGAGGTCTGAACTCAGATTAGTACAAAATATTCAAAATAGATACTAAGATCAATATTTTTTTCAGTTTTTGTGCAAACTCCTTAATTCGTCCGTTAATATTTTTTTGAAAGTAGTAAAAAGCAACTTCGAATCTCGATGAGCTCCACCTAAGGGCTCTGGAATTACCAAATGGATAAGCCGCTTCTCTTTCAGTTTATTTGCCGTTAAACATAACGCCTCGGCTGCTTTATCTGCTTCTTTAGCATCCTTCCAAAGAATAGATGCACAACCTTCAGGACTAATAACTGAATAGGTCGAGTATTCCAACATTAACACTCTGTTAGCGACACCTACCGCCAATGCACCACCTGAACCACCTTCACCAATCACACATGCAATCACTGGGACTTTCAGTTGTGACATCTCAAAAATGTTTCGTCCAATCGCTTCTGATTGCCCTCTTTCTTCTGCATCAATTCCAGGGTAAGCGCCTGGGGTATCAATCAAGGTAATAATGGGCAAGTTAAATTTTTCTGCCAACTTCATCAAACGTAAGGCTTTGCGATACCCTTCAGGTCGTGGCATGCCAAAGTTACGCTCAGTACGTTCTTTTAAAGTACGACCTTTCTGATGTCCAATCACCATGACATCCATGTCGGCCAATCGTGCTAAACCACCCACAATGGCTGCATCATCCCCAAACATACGATCGCCATGCAACTCATGAAAATCGGTAAAGACGTTCTGGATGTAATCCAGCGTATATGGACGATTCGGGTGACGAGCTACTTGCGCGATTTGCCACGGAGTGAGATTGGCGTACGTCTTCTTTAAGAGTTCTCGGCTCTTTTTCTTTAAACTCGAAATCTCCGCGTCAATCGAAACCGATTTGCTTTTGTCAGAAGTCTCTTCTGCAAGAGTCTCTAACTCTTCAATTTTTGTTTCGAGCGCTTCAATATCTTTTTCAAAGTCAAGGAAAACCTGTTTTGTCATATCTCGCTCCTATTAAATACGTCGCCAGGTTGTTCCCTGTGGCGTATCTAATAATTCAATTCCTTCTGAAGCTAATTGTTTACGGATTTCGTCAGCTCGAGTAAAATTACGAGCCTTCTTCGCGGCTGTGCGTTCTTGCACTAACGCTTCAATACGGCTGACATCCTCGTCATTGGAGGCACCCTTGAGAAACACTTCTGGATCACGTTGCAAAATATTTAATACGCCCCCCAAGGCTTTTAATTGACTGGCTAACTGACTATCCTTGGTACGATTAACTTCAGACGCTAATTCAAAGAGCACCGCAATAGCCTGAGCTGTATTGAAATCATCATCCATCGCTTGCTTGAAGCGTTGTGCAAACGATTCGTTCCAGTTAACAGCAGTATCCTCGACCTCTAGCCCCTCTAAGGCCCCGTACAAGCGAACCAAACCCTTTTGAGCCTCTTCAATCAGCACTGGAGAGAACGAAATGGGAGAGCGATAGTGACTACGCGCTAAAAAGAAACGTAAGACTTCGTTGCCGTTACCTTCGCCATAGGCCGTATTCGTATCGGCAAGGGCATCACGAATCGTCCAGAAGTTACCCAACGACTTGGACATTTTCTCTTCATGACCATCCTTATCGCGCACACGCAACGGGCCCGAGTGCATCCAGACTTTGGCAAAAGTCTTTCCTGTGGCTCCTTCACTTTGGGCAATTTCGTTTTCGTGGTGCGGGAAGACCAAGTCCGGGCCACCTCCGTGAATATCGAAAGTATCCCCAAGAATTTTCGTAGACATAGCCGAGCATTCAATATGCCAGCCCGGACGTCCTGCCCCCCACTTTGATTGCCATTGCGGTTCACCAGGCTTTGCGCTCTTCCAGAGCACAAAGTCAAGGGGGTCACGCTTACCTTCATTGACATCCACACGAGCGCCGCTTTGCAAATCATCTAGGCTCTTACCAGATAAGCGTCCATAGGTCGCAAACTTACGAACAGCGTAGTTCACGTCACCGTCTTTCCCTTGGTACGCCAACCCTTTCGTTTCTAGCGTTTCCACCAATTTCAACATGTCAGGGATAAATTGCGTTGCACGAGGCTCTTGCGTCGGAGCTAAGCAACCTAACGCTTGCATGTCTTCTTGCATAGCGCGCGTAAACTCTTCGGTGAGCTCATCGATAGACACATTGCGTTCATGAGCACGACGAATGATCTTGTCATCCACGTCAGTCACGTTACGCACAAAGGTCACCTTCAAGCCACTCGCTTCCATCCAGCGTCGAATCACATCAAACGCGACAAAGGTTCTTCCGTGTCCAATATGGCAATAATCATAAACTGTCACACCACAAACATACATCTTTACGTGACCCGACTCGATCGGTTTAAACTCTTCCTGTTTTTTGGACAATGTAGAATAAATTGTCAGTGACATAATTACGTAATCCTTTCGAGCAAAAAATGGTTGGTACTTTCAATTGAACTAGATTAGTGTTTAGAATAAGGTTTATAAGTGCAAGATGCCAACCCACAAACGAGAGTATAAACCACAAACCTTAAACTAACCACGTAGCGGATACATTCCAAATCTTGTGTAAATTGGTAATTTTACCCTACTTACTACCTGTTAATTCGAGTCAAGGTTATCGTGTTGTGACTCTCGACCAGAATGAGAGTGAATATCTCTAGAAGTATACTGATCCGCCATTGTAGAACCTACGCCTTAGTTTATTGCTAAAGTTTTGTTATAAAACTAAGATAAACACTTATATTGCATTCAGTTACTAACCGATTTCTGACATGATCAATCTAACAATCGTTGCCCTACATTAATATCTGCTCGGAACTTAGAGGACAGTTATTACTACTAATAACAATTATAACTTTGTGCTGTACGCTTGTTGCGCGACAAAATAAAATGCCCCCAAGACATACGACAAGATATTCAGCATCAATCGTGTCATCGGAGTATTGCAGGTTTGCTTGGATAACTGTGCAGGGGATGCGAATCGGAGATTCCAACCTCGTGCCATAAACTCATCGGGAAGCCAGTATCGAAAAATCTCGGATGAAGTCTGGGTATAACGCCCAGACTTCAATTTAAAGCGGG
>CAJJMF010000221.1 GCA_905192805.1 uncultured Sutterella sp.
ATCACTGGGAACCGGAATACCCGCCTTGCGAGCTTTTTCCCAATAACGGATACAGACATCAAGCACGAAGGACTCATTCCACGAGATAAAGGCGTCACGCGTCAACGAGGCAATATCGTAGGTTACGGGGCCATAGAGGGCGTCTTGGAAATCTAAAATCCCCAACCCTTCGGGACTCGGCATAAAGTTGCGGAGCATAAAATCACGGTGGACATACACTTTCGCCTGACGCTCGATATTGTCGAGGAGCGCATCCACCGTCATTTGCCACCATTTTTGCTGCGTCGGCGTCCACGTCACCTGCCGATGTACGTTCACGTACCACTCTGGGAACAAATTGAGCTCACGTACGAGCACCTCACGATCATAGTTAGGAAGCACCCCCTCGCGCGAGGCCTTTTGCCAGAGCACCAAGGCATCCGTGGCTTCGTTCATCAACGTAAAGGCGTTCTCTTCATTAACCACCTGAAGGGCCGTTTTCTCCCCTAAATCGTTTAAGAGCAGATAGCGATCCTGAGCGTTTTGTGCCAACAACATGGGCACCCTCAGCCCTGCGTCGCTCATCATCTGATCAATCGCGACAAACTGGGTAAAGCTTTCCGGTGTTTCACGTGAAGCATCCATCACAATAAAGGATGTACCCGTCGTATCGCGCACGCGCCAATATTCGCGAAAACCCGCATCACTACTGGCTTTCTCGATCGTATCAAGATTTAAAGGATGGGAGAGTTGACTGAGCGATCCCAGCCACGTCTTCAAGGCTTCAGGGGCGGTAGAGGAAAGAGACATAGATCTGCCTATTGAATTTTGAGATGGTTTTCACACATCCCTAAGTTAAATCGTTATGCGGAATGTTGGTATGACGCTTATAATCGGTAAAACATTTCTGCTAGCCAATTGTATCGATCACTCCGCAGACTGTCATCTTTAACACAGGTTCCACCCATGTATTTTCCGAGAACCCGAAAAATCGTCTTATGCATTGCTGCTGCCTCATTGGCCTTGAGCTATGGCATGCCTGCACTGGCAGGACAAGAATTAGCCCTTGAGTCGGTCACTAGCCTTGATCCGAATAATCTTGAGAGCAACGGTGGGATGGCCAGCGTGGTCTCCGCTGACCGCATTGAAGGTAATCCCGAAGACCAATTGCACCTTATCGGTAATGCTGAAGTGCGCCGCGGGGGCGCCATCCTCAAAGGGGACCGTATTACCTATACACAGGCGACCGACGAAGTTGAAAGTGTCGGCAACGCCCATTTGTACCGTTTAGGTACCTCCTTCTCCGGCCCCTCAATGAAATACCGTCTCACCGAAAAGTCGGGTGAAATGCAGGAAGCCGAGTATGAATATGCTCCACGAAAATTACGTGGGTGCGCCAAAAACATTCGCTTCTTATCGGGGGACACCACCGATATGGAAGACGTGAAGGTAACCACCTGCCCTCGTGATGAGGAAGCTTGGTTTATCCGTCTCAATAAGCTCTCTGTTGATGAATACGAACAGCTCGCGACGGGGCAATGGGCTACCTTACACTTTTTAGGGGTCCCGATTTTCACCTCTCCGTGGTTCATGTTCCCGATTGGGAATGAACGTCGCTCGGGTTTCCTTGTTCCGACACTCGGGATGAGCTCGAGTCGCGGGATCGACATCATGACCCCGTACTATTTCAATATTGCCCCGAACTATGACCTCACGCTCACTCCGCGCGTGATGACCAAACGTGGGGCGATGTTGCGTACCGAAACACGCGTTTTGCAAGAGCACTTCTCGGCACAGCTCTTCTATGACTACCTGCCTAACGACAAAGTCACCGATGAAGACCGTTCGAGTACCCGCTTGCTGGCGCGATATAACTATGGTCCTTGGTCGGCGAACGTCGACTACAACCACGTCTCCGACGACGATTTTATTTCGGACTTCTCGGGCAACATCCGTGAATCCTCCGTTTCAATCTTGTCACAGAACTTCAGCGTCGGCTATGCCGACTCGCCGTATTGGAACTTACGCGCTGAAGTTCGCAAAAACCAGACCATTCGCTCGGGCGTGATTCCGTATGAAAAACTCCCCAGCCTGACCTTTAATAGCTATATCGGCAATTTGGGCGGCTTTGAGATCACGACCTATTTGAACGCTACGCGCTTTGCGCACCAGAGCCTCATTGAGGGGGATCGTTTTGTCGCCAAAACATCCGTTGCTTACCCATTACGTGGTGCCGCTTGGTTCGTAACCCCCAAGGTTTCGCTCTTAGGTCGTTGGTACCAACTTGAAGATATTGATCATTACCCACGCTACACCGATAAGAGCCCGTCGAATATTACCCCGACGCTCAGCGTGGACTCGGGTCTCATTTTCGAGCGCCAAAACGCCTCGTGGTTTGGCAAAGCGGCCACGCAAACGTTAGAACCGCGCATTTTCTACACCTATACCCCGTATCACAACCAAGACAACATGCCGGTGTTCGATACCTGGGTGGCAGACTTAAACCTCACGTCGCTTTTTGAGGAAAATGCGTTTACGGGCTACGACCGCATTTCGGAAGCCAACCAGATTTCGACGGCACTCACCACGCGCTATTTGGATGCCGACACGGGGGTAGAACTCTTCCGTGCCAGTATCGGCCAGCGTCAATACTTCAATGATCAACGCGTTGGATTCCCGTCAAATTACCATACCCAGTCGGATCCCACCCGCATCGGGGTCGGTCGTAGTGACATTTTTGCCAGTATGGGAGCGCGATTAGCCAACAGTTTGCGTGCCGATACCACCTTACAGTATTCGACCTCGGAAGAACGCTTTATGAAGGCGATGGCAGGCATCCGTTGGCAGCCCAAACCGATGTCGATTATTGGGCTTTACTACCGATTCAATGACCGCACCTCGGTTGAAGCGGACCGTATCAAACAAGTTGACCTCGCTTTGCAGTGGCCGCTCACGGAGCGTCTCTTTGCCTTAGCACGTTACAACTATTCGTTCTACAAGAAGCGCCCTATCGAAGAATTGATCGGGTTCGAGTATCTGCATAATTGCTGGACGTTCCGTATGGTGGTTCAGCGCTATAACACCGAATACGATACCCGTGAAACC
>CAJJMF010000222.1 GCA_905192805.1 uncultured Sutterella sp.
TGGAATAGTTAGAATGAGATAATAAGATATTAAAAGAATAAAAGAAAAATTACAAAAACCGAAACGTCGCCGAAATACTCTGGCGCGCCAAACGAATCCGACGCTCGGGGTTCTTTTCAATGAGGTTTAAGTACGGGAACCAGAGAAAGGTTAAGAGTAACCCCCCTACCCCAAAGACGACCCAGCAGAGCCCCGTTAAAAGTCGGCGACCTTGATAGGTGAGCCACTCCGCGGGCGTTAAGGGCGCCTCGGTTGCCTGCATCATCGGATCCGTCATAGCCACCTCCCACTGAGCGTGGCACGTTCCCCCGTGAGCGAAAAATCCTGGTGGGTGAGCACCTGCTGATACAGGCGAAGCGCCATCGGGAGGGAGTCCCCGGGTTCGCGGGGTGTCTCCGCATACGTGATCGTCACGTCCAACGTGGCACTCCCCGACGGCAACGTGGAGGCAGAGGCCTCGGCCGGGGCAAGCATCAACCCCACCGCGTAACTCGCGCGAGGCATCGCCGCGTCAAACGCCGCCCCTAAGCGCTCAGGGGGCGTCGACTCAAAGTCGACCAAGAGGACGCGTTGTGCTCCACTACAAAGCGCCAAATAGGCTTCCGTTAACCCCGCACAAAGACTGTCAGCGCCCGCGGCGACCGAGCTCGCCGGCACGGGGAGTTTCCCTTCAATGGCGAACATCCCAACGGCCGCATTATGCACACTCACCATAAAGTCGGTGGGTGAGACGGGCTCCGTGGCGAGAATCTGGCGCATCACTTTTTCCCCACGGGCCAATTCCCCGTGGCGGCTGGAGAAAATAAGGGCATCGGGGCGACTCGTTTCCGAGAGCGCCAGAGCGACTTCATTGGCCCAGCGCATCCCTTCACTCATACGACGCGCCGTCATCATCGGGACGCGCTTCACCGAGGGCGTCCATTTCCGTGGCTCGGGCAGACTGGGCGATTGAGCCCATTCCTGCCACGCCACATCGGTATCGATCCCGGGCACGATGGCCTGGGCGTTGGTGAGCGTAACCCGCATGATGTGTATGTCTTTGGTGTGTTCCGCCTCACGGGGTGAACCGTATCGCCACCGCGCGAGGTAAACATAGGGTGAATCAACGAGGGGTGAGCCGTGCGTTTCGATCCGAAACGCCTCTCCCCCTCTGGCTTAAGAACGTATTGTAGCGAAATTCCGCCCCAACCAACGGGAGAGAGTGTCGTACACCCCCTAGGGTAAATACTAAGTTAAGAAAAAGTTTAGTGCATCCTGATGACCGATCAAACGGTCTCACTATTGAGAACGCCCGGTTTTGACACATTCGAGCAAACTCGAGTGCGCCCCCACGCCCGCATGTACCGCACGAATCTCAAAGCCCGCGGCCGCCAAAAACGCGCGGAAATCCTCGAGCGAATAAAAGCGCGAGTTGCCGTTGGCCATCGTCGTAAAGTAAATCGACAACGCCACCAAGGCGACGCGCCCAGCTTCGTAGGGCTGTTGATCGGTTAAGGGTTCAAGAATATAGAGCGTGGCGTTGTCGTCCATCGCATCGTGCACGCGCTTTAAAATCGAAATTACTTCCGAGGGCGCAAAGCAGTCCAAAAACTGACTCATCCACCAGACTTGCGCGGTGAGCGCTGGCAAGGGTTCCCCCGCCAACAAATCCATGGGGCACGCATCGATGCGATCCCGCAGGCCCGCGTCTTGGGCATTCGCTAAGGCCGTTTCGCACTGTGGGGGCAAATCGCAAATCGTCACGTGGACGTCTTGATCGTACCGGGTGCACGCTAAGGCCCATTTGCCGGTGTTCCCGCCAATGTCAACCAAGTGCTTTACGCCCTCACGAAAGACGATCGGGAGCACATCCCGGTAAGCGTTATCCGAATAGTAATGGTCAAACGCGAACCAGCTCGTTTTGGCGGGTTCGGGTAAGTCACGCAAATGCGGATAAATGCTCTTCCAGTCGCCAAAGACTTTGAGGCCAGCGGGCGACTGGGTTTTGAGCGATTCCGTTAAATGCGCGAGTCCCGCGTAGCACACGTCTTCGGTGAAGTCAAAGTTGACTTTCACCAGCGGGTCGTTGAGTAAAAAATACCCAACGCGACTCAAATCCCACCGATCGTCATGCCGCTCCAAAACGCCAAAGACTTCCCCTGCGGGTAAGAGTAGCGACAGCGTATACGCATCAAGGTTGAGTGTCGTAGCGATGGCCTCTTCGGTGAGGCCCACACCAAAGTGTTTGTCGAGCAACGCTAAAATGCCGAGCGCTTTTAAGCTCGCCACACTTTGGAAGGCAAACGGGGCCACCGCTAAGCGGTGGGCCTCATGGAGGGCCTCAAGCCCTGGGCGTTTTTTGGGTTCGGTCATAGGACGGTGGGAAGTCACAAAGAAAACGGGATTACTTCAAGCGGCTCTTCAGGATCAAATTCTGGATGTCCGCATCCAAGGTCTGCACCCACTGATTGTACTTACGATGCACTTTGCCGTTACCTTCCTTCAAGGTCGTCGCGCCTTCGTTCATTTCAATCGTGTAGTTTTTGGCGTTTAACATGATCTGCACCGCCGCCACGTGGGGGCCCTTCACATAGCGAGCATCGATGTGGTCGCTCGCCTCATCCGTCACCTGCCAGCCACGTTCAGCCAAAGCGGTCAAAATGATCTTCTTTAATTGTCCACGGCTCAAGCCCCCGTTTGAACTCATGGGTTTCACGGGATTCGTGCCACAGGCCGTTAATACCAACGTGGCCGAAGCGGCCAAGAGTAATGTACGTCGTTTCATGGTTTACACTCCTACGTCGTCAAATGGGTAAATAAATAAGGAGAAGGTCAAGGTTGGGTCAACCGCCTTCGGTCATCAATGCATTTTAACAGCAAAACGGTAGGAAAACCTGAGGGAATGGCGACATCGAATGGGAACCGTATGAATTCGTGGCAAAGACGTGACGATTTTTATGGGCGTAGCGGGCACGGCGACACCCCTCCTCGTGCTCGCTACGGGTTCCCCCAAAAAAACGAGCCTACAGTGTTTGGGCAGGTAGGCTCGAAAAAATGTCTATTGAGCCCATAAAAGCCCGAATAGGAGATGA